>JAZQPI010000063.1:0-31435 GCA_045628545.1 Kiritimatiellia bacterium | reverse complement strand
TTGTTGCGGTCCTCGACCTCGGCGTGGCGCTTCTCGTCCTCGGCCGCGTGGGCCTCGGCGTCCTTGCGCATCTTCTCGATCTCCTCCTTGGAGAGACCGCCCGCCGCGGTGATCGTGATCTTCTGCTCCTTCTGGGTGCCGAGATCCTTCGCCGAGACGTTGAGGATGCCGTTCGCGTCGATGTCGAACGTGACCTCGATCTGCGGGACCCCGCGCGGAGCCGGCGGAATGCCGTCGAGGTTGAAGTTGCCGAGCGACTTGTTGTCGCGCGCCATCTTGCGGTCGCCCTGGAAGATCGAGATCGTCACGGCCGGCTGGTTGTCCGCCGCAGTCGAGAAGACCTGGCTCTTCTTGGTCGGAATCGTCGTGTTGCGCTCGATGAGCGGAGTCAGCACGCCGCCGAGGGTCTCGATGCCGAGCGTGAGCGGCGTCACGTCCAAAAGCAGCACGTCCTTCACCTCGCCCTTGAGGATGCCGCCCTGAATGGCCGCGCCCATCGCGACGACCTCGTCAGGGTTGACGCCCTTGTGCGGCTCCTTGTTGAAGAGGCTCTTCGCCTTCTCCTGGATGAGCGGCATGCGCGTCTGGCCGCCGACGAGAACGACCTCGTCGACCGTCGAGAGGTCCGCGTCGGACATGCACTTGCGGCACGGCTCGGAGGTGCGGTTGACGAGGTCCATCGTCAGCGTCTCGAGCTTCTGCTTGGTGAGCGCGGCCGTGAGGTGCTTCGGCCCCGTCGCGTCGGCCGTGATGAACGGCAGGTTGATGTCGTAGTTCGACGCGGAGCTGAGCGCGCACTTCGCCTTCTCGGCCTCCTCCTTGAGACGCTGGAGCGCCATCATGTCGCCCGACAGGTCGATCCCCTGCTGCGCCTTGAAGTCTTCGATGAGCCACCTCATGATCGCCTGGTCGAGATCGTCGCCGCCGAGATGCGTGTCGCCGTTCGTGGCCTTCACCTCGAACACGCCGTCGCCGATGTCGAGGACGGAGATGTCGAACGTGCCGCCGCCGAAGTCGTAAACCGCGATCTTCTCGTTTTTCTTCTTGTCGAGACCGTACGCGAGCGACGCCGCCGTCGGCTCGTTGACGATGCGCTTGACGTCCAGACCCGCGATCTTGCCCGCGTCCTTCGTCGCCTGGCGCTGCTGGTCGTTGAAATACGCCGGAACCGTGATGACCGCCTCGGTGATCTTCTCGCCGAGAAACGCCTCCGCGTCCTCCTTCAGCTTGCGGAGAATCATCGCCGAAATCTCCTGCGCCGTGTAATCCTTGCCGTTGACGCGCACCGCGGCGTCGCCGTTGGCCGCGCGAACGACTTCGTAGGGCACCATCTTGATCTCGTCGGTCATTTCGTCGAACCGACGGCCGATGAACCGCTTGATGGAGTAAATCGTCGATTTCGGATTCGTGACGGCCTGGCGCTTCGCCGCCTGACCGACGAGGATCTCGCCGCCCTTCGTGAACGCCACGATCGACGGCGTCGTACGCGCGCCCTCCTTGTTCGGGATCACGGTCGCTTCGCCGCCTTCCATCACCGCCATGCAGCTGTTGGTCGTGCCAAGGTCAATTCCAAGAACTTTTGCCATATTCATTACCTTCCTTACTCTGCCGCCTTACTGGGGCGACGCAAAAAGATGAGCAAGAAGCGTGCCAAAGTCAAATACCATGCCGACTGTCACACTTTATCGTTTTTTGTCTCAACATGTGACAACGAATAGGGACATAATGTCTCACAGTGTCACGTGTGTGTGACACTTCAACATGACGAACACTCGAAATTGAAGGTGAGCTGGGATACAGGGCCGAAGCTGCGACGGTGTTCGGGACATGGGCCCAGCCGCGACAGGGCTTCGAGATGGGCTGGAGTAGGATACCCCTTGTGCTTCGCAAAGCCATAGCCAGGATATTCGCGCTCCATCCGAAGACAATCCGCATCCCGTGCGGTCTTCGCAAGAATCGACGCGGCGGCAACGAAAAGCGACTTCGCGTCGCCCTTGACGATATTCGTTGCAGTCGGCAGCGTTTTCACGGGCAGCCCGTCAACAAGAATGGAACAGGACGGGGAATCAGCCGCAGCATCTCCCCCCCGGAACTTCCGCTGCACTTCGTCCGCCGCTCGGCGCATGGCAAGGTGCGTGGCGTTGAGGATATTGAGCCGGTCGATCTCCTGCGGACTCGCGCTCGCGACCGCCCAGACGCAGCCAGGTGTCGACTTGATAATCTCCGCCAACGCGACGCGTCGCTTTTCCGAGAGCTTTTTCGAATCGTTAATGCCGCGCCACTCGTTTTCAATAAGCCCCTCCGCCTGCGCCAGCGGCACGGACACCGCTGCGGCAAACACGCCGCCGACAAGCGGGCCACGGCCAGCCTCGTCAATCCCCATCACAGGATCTCCCGCCGCGCGTTCAAACTCAAGCGTCACCGCCATCTTCACACCTCCGCAGACCGCAAACTCTCACGACATCCACGACCACGCTCGCGGTCAGATGCCCATTTCACGGATTTCAGCCGCGATGAGACCGGCCTCCATGACCGGATCGAGGCACAGACGTTCGGAAGCTGGACACGGAGGACTGACCCCAGGCCCCGCAAACACGCCAGCCAGCAAATCCGCGGCGGATTCGTTTGAAAGCGCCATCGTCGGGTCTATGTACCTGAGAAGCGTCGGTTCGTCCAATGCGAAATTGACCGGAGCCCCGCCGTTGACGATGAACCGTCCGTCGAGTTCGTCCAGCCATTCGTCCTCGATGCCGATCGCCGCGACGACGGGGTGCCCGTCAGCACGGAGGAGAGGCCCGAGTCCGTACCCCTTCATCGCCCCCCGCACACCGGTCGCCGTGACGAGAACGTCGCAGACCGAGACGGCAGCCTGGACGTCGGCGAGTTCGCGGCAATCAATGACGGCCGCAGCGTGAACTCGCTCGAAGGGAATGCCCGTGTCGGTGCGGTCCACGACCGTGACGACTGCCCCCTCCTTCGCGCAGCGCCAGGTCACGCCCCTCCCGACCTTGCCGCAGCCGAAGACGACAACCTTGCGACCCTTCCAGTCAGCGTGGCCGAACTGCCGCATGCCGCGCATGAAGCCGTCTCCCGTCCCGATGGAGGTCTCGATTTCCTTTATCCGCGACGAATCGACCAGAACGACCGGCACGCGACTTTTCTTGTAATGGTAGAATCCGGAGCGCGTCAGTTCGCAGACGCCGACATGCGGCCGAAGGTCGGCGCGCGATCCGTCACAGTCCAAGATCACGTCAAATGGCCGCGAGACTGCTGACGAATCGAAGACCAGGGGAACGCCCCATGAGTCGAGCAGCCGGACGATTTCCGGATCGTGCGGAATACGAGCACTGACGCTCACCGCCAGCTCCGCCCCGCCCGCCAGCAGCGGCACGTACTTGAGCAACGTATTGGCGAAAACCGGCGTGCCGTCAAGAATCGAACGACCCGCGAAAGGACGGCTCGCGGCAAACCGCTCCGTCTGCGCCCGCAGGGCCGGATACTCGCAATCCGCGTAACGTCCCCCGAGACGCTCCCGGATACGGCAAATGACCTCGTCCGCCTTCGTCGACATCGCAACCTCACCCCCGCATTCCAAGGCACACCACCAGCACCGCCGAGACGGCGTAGCCGCCGAGGATGCACCACAGCGGACGGTCCGAGAGCAGGACCCGCTCGGGACGGCCGACGTCGGCCTTCCCCCAGGTCAGCCCCGCATAGCGCACGACGCCCGCCAGCACGAAGACCGACGTCACCCACAGGAGCGGAAAACGTCCGCCCATCTTCGACGTGAGCGTGTAGGCGAGGTATTCGCCGAACGACGCCAGCCCCGCCAGCACGATCAGCGCCTGCAGGACATGGGGATGGTAGTGCCGCAGCACGGCGCGGGACTCCCGCGCGATCTCCAGCTCGTGCTTGCGCTTGCACAGCGCCAGGAACATCGACAGCGTGAACGTGCACACGAGCAGCCACGGCGAGATGTACGCGCTGATGATTGCCGCTCCGGCCACCGCCCGCAGCACGAAGCCCCCCGCCAGCGTCATCACGTCGACATAGGGCACGCGCTTGAGGAAGCCGGTGTAGAAGCACTGCATCACCGTGTAGGCCAGCATCGTCCCGAACGCGAGCGTCCGCGCCGGCAGGACCATCACCACGATGGCCGGATAGGCGAACCCCGCGGCAAAAAGGACGAGCGCCGCGCGCACCGCGGAAATGCGCGAAATGAGTTCCGCCGCCACGGGTCGGAAGCGCTTGACCGGATGCAGCCGGTCGGCCTCGAAGTCGGCCACGTCGTTGAGCAGGTAAAAGGCCGAGGAGACGAGCGAGAACGACCCCGCCATCGCCAGCGCCATCAGAAACGACTGCCAGCCGCGCACGATGTCCCGCTGGGACGCGTCCGCCACCGAAAAGAACCACGCCATCATCACGACGCCGTTCTTCGTCCACTGCTCCACGCGCATCGCGCGCAGCCACACCTTCAGTCTTTGTAGGTACGCCATCTGATCAGCCCCCAGAGAAGCGAGTGGTCCGTGTAGACCGGACACTCCACCGATTCGTAAAACGTCCAGAACGCCGCCCAGTTGCGGTCCACCGCCTCGGCCCAGCGGATCGGAAAGAGCGCCAGCACGCCGCGCCAGCTCGTCTCGCCGTCCGCGTCGAGCGCCTTGCGTTCGTAAAACGGCCACAGCCGGAAATAGCTGTCGTCCGTGCGGCTGACCCAGAACGGAAAGACCCGCGTCTCGTCGTCGTAAAGCTCGACCAAATGCCAGCCGAAGCGCTGGACGCGGCTTTCGCGGGCGTGGTCGGAATAGCGGAAGACGTCATCGCGCTCGTAGAACGGGAAGAGCAGGAGATGCTCCCGCGTATAGCCCCACTCGTATTCGAACAGCGGCCAGGGGCAGCGGATGCGGAACTCTGGGCAGCCGGTCGCCTTGCCGCTCACCGACGACTGGAGCCGCGTGTAGGAAAAGAGCGGCGGCAGGAAGAGCCACTGGTCCTCGCGCTCGCGCGTGACGCCGCCGCACAGCGGCCAGAACATCCACGAGCTCCCCGCGCCCGACGTGTCCCGGTCGGCGCGATAGTCCGCCCAGGTGACGAGCGGCCAGAGCGCATAGCGGTGGTCGCTTTCGCGCTGGTGGTTGACGCCGCAGAGCGGCCACACCCCCCAGCTGCCGTCGTCCCGCCAGGTGACGATCGGCCAGAGGACGGCATTGGAGGTGTCCCAGCGGCGCGTCGCGGCGCGGAAAGTGCGGTAGCGGTGCCAGAGCGGCCAGAGGCCGAACTCGAAGTCGTCCATCAGCAGCAGATGCGGATGACGCCCCCAGAGCGGAAATAGCCCCCAGTAGTCCTCGCCCTCCGGCGTGCGGCCGTTGAACCAGAGCGGCAGGATCTGGAAGTCGTAGGCGTCGTTGCGCCCCTCCTGCCAGGTCATGAAGTAGGCGAAGCGCCACCAGTCGCGATGGCTCGTGAACAGCGGCCAGAGGACGTCAGTCGTCTCGCCCTGATGCGACCAGAACGGACGCACCGCGCCGAAATCGTCCGGCCCCTTCTGCGCGAAAGGTCCGAGCTGGATGGCGGCGACGAGTGCGAGTTCAGCGAACATCTTTCAGCAATCCGTCGTATTCAACACGGTCGGAGGCGGACAGCTCGTCCAGCCGTCCGCCCATCTCTTCCAGCGTCCGTCGGCAGGCCTCGCGCGCACCCGTACGCGCCTCCAGACGGGCCCGCGAGAGCAACATCCGCAAGTCCATCGCACGTCCGTTCGCAGTCGACAGCTCCACCGCGCGGTCAATGCAACGGCGAGCCTCCTCCAAATCGCCACCCGCATCCATAATCGCCGCAGCCGCCGTTTCCCACGCGACATACAGCGACGGTTCGCGAGCAACGGCCCTCCGCGCATAGGTCTCGGCCTCGGCCGGACGATGGGTGAGACGCAGGACCTCCGCAAGGTCGTTCATCGCCAGCGCCATCGGCTGCGGCGCATCGGCGGCTTTCCGCAGATAGATCTCGGCGGCAGCATAATCACCCGTCTGCAACGCAAGCGACCCGAGGATATAGTTCGCCGACGGAGACTGGCGGTCGCGACGCAGCACCGCCTTCGCATGGGACTCCGCCGCCGCGGCATCGCCGATGGCGATGTCCTGATCCAGCACCAGCTCGCGGATCTCCGCGACTTCGGGACGGATGCCAGCCGCTCGGACGAACGCCTCCCGGGCCCCGGTGCGATCCGGCGGATTCTTACGAAGACAGGCGAATCCGCGCAACAAATCGAGACGGAAGGCCTCGTCGCGGCTTTTCGGCGCTTCGCGCCCGATCGCCGCCACGGCCTCCTCGAATTCTCGTTCTGCGGACTTGCGCTCGTCAGGATCGGTGGCCGCATCCGCCCGTTGCATAATGGCAAAGGCCCTCATGGCGCGTCCGAGCAACGCCTCGTCCGCGCCCGCCTCCAGCTCGCGCCGCGACAGAAACGTCCGCACACGGTCTGACGCGCTGACAACCCCGTAGAAACGCTCGAGCCAATCAAGCGCATAACGCCGACTGGGATCGTCGGCCATACGCTTCAACTCGCGCTCATCTTCCGCGTCCTGCGACAGGACAAAGGCGTTGAAACGCGCACTGACATTGTCCGGGTCGATTTCGTCGAGCACCAGGCGGTAGAATGGCCTGGCCTCATCCGCCCGTCCGATCCGCTCCAGCCAGACGCCCCGGTTGTTAGCGACCATTCCGGCATAGCGCCGGCAGGACAAGCGGAGACGGTCGGCGGGATTGCGCGGCACTGCGCTCCGATGGCTCCCCCAGTGCGGCGGCGCTTCCAGAACGTCCTTCAGCCCCCGTCCCCACGCACCGGCGTCAACCGCGCGCGAAGCATCGCCACCGAACAACAGCCGCTCAGGCACGGCCGACGTTCCGTCCGCACCCCACAGGTCGGCCGGTCCGAAGACGGCGGCGCAATGCGCCGCATCGGGATCCAGACGGAACCAGTCCTCGACGAAAGCACGGACTCCCAGGCGCAGCGAAAGCGCGAGCTCATCGGCCTTCTCCCCGCCCAGCCGACGCGCCAGCACCTCGCTCTTCAGCCCTGCGAGATAACGCTCATCATCACCGCGCCCCAGCGAGACGATTTTGAGCGCACTGCCCCGGCGTTCGGCCGCGAGCAGCAGATGGTCATCAAGCGAACCGTCGGTGACCAGCCACGGCCGATCGCCCAACTCGTCCAGCACGGTGTCCGCCAGCCGATCGGCGAATGCCCCGCGGCGCGGTTCGAAGGACACGAAACCGAAAATCGTCCCGCCCGCAACCGCCGCCAGCAGCGACAACAACGCGGCAAATGCGATCCAGCGGCGAAAGGAGCGATGCGGAGCCGTCTGCGCGGCACTCCGCCAGAATGCCGCGAGGACGCCTGTCCCGATCGCGACCTGCGCCACCGTGACTACCGGCAGGATCCCAGTCGGCTCCAGAAAGTCCCCTGGGGCCAGCGGCGTGGCCAGCGACAGGACGAACAGCAGTCCGAGTCCAAGGCAGAACAGAAGTCCGAAATCCCCTTCCGGAACCCCTATCCGCCGTCGAATGCCGATTACGGACAAAAGAAACGGCAGCGTCGTCAGGAAAAAGAGGAACATCCATCCGGGCTGCGCCAAATAACCGCCGGCAAGTCCGAAGACGGACGCGACACAGACTTCGCCCGACATCATGGCAAAGGCAAGCGCTGACGCGACTGCCGCGCCCGCAAAAAGCGTCAATGCGGCCGCCCGACGACGAACGCCGTTCCCAGCGAAGGCGCCGACTGCCAGCAGAGCCAGAGGCAGCGCCGCGACGAACAGGGGCGCTTCAGCCAGACCCAGCCCCCAAAGCGCACCGGTGGCAAGCGGCCACATGACGGCCAAACTGCGGTCTCGGCACGACTCCGAAAGGTCGATGAGGAAAAAGTCCGCCAACGCCCAGGCGAGCGCAAAGAGCCGCGGCTCGATATGAGTCGCAGCCGAGAGAACGGTCGGCGAGCCGACGAAAGCCACCGCCGCCACGACACCGGCGAAACGGCCCAGGGGAACCGCCGACACGGCAGACCGGCCTCCACCGACGGCACGACGAACGAGACGTGACGAAAGCAGGAAGACGAGAACCGCAGCCAAAGTCCCGCAGACAGGCGCCAGAAGATTGCCGCCGCCCAGAAGACGGAAGAAGAACGCCGACAACGGATGGGACGCCGACGCACCGGCATCCAACCCGTGCCATGCAGCCATCAGGTGCGCACTCTCGCCTGGGAAGGCGAAATCCGCGACGCAGCCGAAAAACAGGGCCGCCGCACTTCCCGCGACAACGGCCGCGAAGACTGCGTCATCCTGCCGTTTCATTGGCATCCCCTGGCCTTACTTCACCTTGGCCAGCGCCTGGGCGAGATCCGCGATCAGGTCCTCGGGATCCTCAAGGCCGACGGAGAGCCGGATGAGGTCCGGCGGAATGCCCGCCTCCATCAGCTGCTTGTCCGAAAGCTGGCGGTGCGTGTGGGACGCGGGATGCAAAACGCAGCTCCAGGAGTCGGCGACGTGCGTGACGATGCCGATGAGCTTGAGCGAGTCCATGAACTTGATGGAGGCCTTGCGTCCGCCACGGATGCCGAACGTCATCACGCCGCACGGCGACGGACCGTCGAACTGCCGCTTGACGAGCTTGTGGTACTTGTCGTCCGGCAGTCCCGCGAAATTGACCCACGCGACCTTCTCCTGCGTCTTGAGCCACTTGGCGATCTTCAGCGCGCTCTCGGCGTGACGGCGGATGCGCACGTGGAGCGACTCGAGGCCGAGGTTCACGAGAAAGGCGTTGAACGGCGAGGGGATCGAGCCGAAGTCGCGCATCAGATGCGTCGTACACTTCGTGATGTAGGCCGCCTTGCCGAAGGCCTTCCAGTAGCTCAGGCCGTGATAGGAGGCGTCCGGCTCGACGAGGCCGGGGAACTTCTCCGCATGCGCCGACCAGTCGAAGTTGCCGGAGTCGACGATGCAGCCGCCGACCTGCGAGGAGTGCCCGTCCATGTACTTCGTCGTAGCGTGCGTGACGATGTCGCAGCCGAAGCGGAACGGACGGCACAGGACCGGCGTCGGAAAGGTGTTGTCCACGATCAGCGGCACGCCGTTGCGATGGGCGATCTTGGCGAACTTCGCGATGTCGAGGATCACGCCGGAGGGATTGGCGACCGTCTCGCCGAAGACGCATTTCGTGTTCGGACGGAACGCCGCCTGAATCTCCTTCTCGCCGGCGGTCGGGTCGACGAAGGTGAATTCGATGCCGAGCTTCTTGAGCGAGACCGCGAAGAGGTTGAAGGTGCCGCCGTAGATCTGCGCCGAAGCGACGACATGGTCGCCGGCCGAGCAGATGTTGTGCACGGCGAAGAAGTTCGCCGCCTGGCCGGAGCTCGTCAGAACCGCCGCGAAGCCGCCTTCCAGCGCGGCGATTTTCTTGGCGACCTCGTCGTTCGTCGGATTCGCCAGGCGCGTGTAAAAGTAGCCGGGCGACTTCAGGTCGAAGAGGTCGGCCATGTGCTGGGTCGTGTCGTACTTGAACGTTGTCGTCTGGTAGATCGGCAACTGGCGGGGCTCGCCGCACTTGGGGCGATAGCCGCCCTGAACGCAGAGGGTGTCAATCTTCATTTCCGCAATCCTTATTCAACCGCTTGAACCCCTTCCGGACCGGCAGGAGCGGCCGCGCCCGCGGCAGCTTCGTACGCCTGCCTGACCCTGCAGAAGATCAGACAGGTAACCGGAACCGTCAGGATGTAGAGAATGCCCAGAACGCCGACCGTAATCCAGAAGTTGACGACGAGGAAGGCGATCAGCAGCAGCAGCCCCGCCATCACCGGCAGCAGGTAGGCGCGGTGGATGTGGACCTTCTTGAGCGAAATCGTCGGCAGCCGCGACGCCATCAGCGCCCCGACGAACAGCAGCATGAAAATGCCCGTCCACGGATTCTGCAGCACCCAGGCGAAACGCGGCGAAAGCCCCTTCGCGTCCAACGCCAGCGAAATGATCGCGGGCGTCAGCACCATCCAGCAGCCGCCGGGGGCCGGCACGCCGGTGAAGAAGTGCTTCCAGTACGGCAGCGTCGGCTGCTCCAGCATCGTGTTGAAGCGCGCGAGCCGGAAGCAGTCGCACATCGCGTAGAAGAGCGAACAGCCGAGCACGATGCGCACGAGCGGACGCGCGACCGCCGAGCCGTCCGCCAGCGTATGGGCGGGGCCGCCGGTCATCCAGAAGTACATGAACATCGCCGGCGCGACGCCGAAGTTCACGAAGTCCGCGAGGGAGTCCAGCTCCGCTCCCAGCTTCGAGCTCGCGTTCAGCAGCCGCGCGACGCGGCCGTCGATCCCGTCGCACACGCAGGCGATCAACAGCGCCCACAGCGCCGGCATGAACCGCCCTTCGCTCGAAAGCGAAATCGACGTAATGCCCGCGCACGCGGCGAGACTGGTCACCAGATTAGGGATAATCGCCCGGATCGGAACCTGATCCTGGCTCTCGCACTCCTCGTTCATCGTCTACCTCCCCCTTTCATCGAGAGGCCGCGGGGCCGTCAGCTCACCGTGATGCGGATCTCGTTCGGATTCGCAGGACGGGGCGGCGGCTTCGGACCGTTCTTACGCGGCGGGCCGATCAGGGCGCCGAGGATCCGACCCAGGGTCTTCGGGGCCTGTTCGACGAAGCACTCGCTCTTCAACTCCTCGAGGACCCGGTTGATGACGTCCTCGCCCAGTTCGCGGTGGGCGTTTTCGCGCCCGCGGTACTGCAGCGTGAGCTTCACCTTGCAGCCGTCCTGGAGGAAGCCGCGGATCTGGTTCAGCTTGTAGTTGAAGTCGTTCGTGTCGGTGCCGGGATGGAACTTGATCTCCTTCACCTTCTGCACCTTCTGGGCCTTGCGGGCCTGTTTTTCACGAATGGACTCCTCGTACTTAAACTTGCCGTAGTCCATGATCTTGCAGACCGGGGGCTGCGCATTCGGCGTGATTTCCACCAAATCAAGCCCCCTGTCTTCCGCCAGCTGGCGCGCGTCGCGCGTCGCCATGACGCCGAGCATGTTGCCCATCGAGTCAAGAACGCGGACCTGCGGCACGCGGATCTTGAAGTTTACGCGAGTGAACTGTCCGATAACCCACCTCTCTTTGTTTGATGTTGATGACTAATATTCTATCATCCTCTGCACAAAGTGTAAAGGATGCCCGCGACGACCGCCGAGCCGATGACGCCCGAAACGTTCGGGCCCATCGCCTGCATCAGGATGAAGTTGCCCGGATTCTCCGACAGCGAGACCTTGTTCGAAACGCGCGCCGCCATCGGCACGGCCGAGACGCCGGCGGAACCGATCAACGGGTTCACCTTGTTGTCCTTCGACGAGAAGACGTTCATGATCTTCGCCATGATGACGCCAGCCGCCGTCCCGACGCAGAACGCGCAGAGGCCGAGCGCGAGAATCGCGAGGGTCGTCCCGGAGAGGAACTTCTCGCACGCGAGCTTCGAGCCGACCGAGAGGCCGAGCATGATCGTGACGATGTTGATGAGCGCGTTGGACATCGTGTCCGCAATGCGCGAAACCGAGGGGCCGACTTCCTTCGCGAGGTTGCCGAGCATCAGCGCGCCAATGAGCGGCACGGCGGACGGCAGCAGGAACGCGCACAGGAGGAGCACGATCAGCGGGAAGCAGATCTTCTCGATCTTCTTCACCTCCCTGAGCTGCGGCATCTTGATCGCCCGCTCGGCCTTCGTCGTCAGCGCCTTCATGATCGGCGGCTGGATGATCGGGACGAGCGCCATGTAGGAATACGCCGCGACCGCGATCGCGCCCAAGAGGTTCGGGGCGAGGCGCGAGGTGAGCCAGATCGCCGTCGGACCGTCCGCGCCGCCGATGATGCCGATCGACGCCGCCGCAGAAATCGCGTTGCAGCCGAAGAAGTCCGACCCGAACACCGCGGCGATTCCGAGCGCGCCGAAGAGCGCGAAGAAGATGCCGAACTGCGCGGCCGCGCCGAGAAGCGCCGACTTCGGGTTCGCGATCAGCGGTCCGAAGTCCGTCATCGCGCCGACGCCCATGAAGATCATGATCGGGAAGACGCCCGTGTCGATGCCGAACTTGAAGAAGTAGTGGAGGAACCCGCCCGGCTCGACGATGCCGCCGGTCATCACCGGGACGCCGCTCGCCAGGAACGTGATCACGCCGTCATGCATCATCGCGGGAGCCGTCACGCCCGCCAGCGGACAGTTCGCCAAAAGGCCGCCGAAGCCGATCGGCAGCAGCAGGAGCGGCTCGAAGCCCTTCACGATCGCGAGGTACAGCAGGACAAGGCAGATCGGGATCATGATGAGCTGTCCGACGCCGTACGGAATGCCGCCCAGCACCTTGACCTCGTGACCCGCGACAAAGTTGCCGACGTCGTCGAAGTAGCCGCCGTGCCAATTCATGTCCTTGTCGTAGTAGCCGTTGCGGTTCGCGCTCTGCGGCGCCTTCGCGGGACGGTCCGCCTCGTCGAAGTCGCCCGTGATGTACGCCGGGGCGACCTTCTTCATAAAGCCGGCGACGCCGGTGTCGTAGCGGAGACCTGCCGCCTTGTCGAAAGTCTCCCGCCAGGGCGCCTTCGCGCCGCAGTCACCCGCGAGTGCCGCGATCGACACGGCAGCGAGCGCAAGAGTCAGAAAAAGTTTCTTCATTTCGTTCCTTCTTTCGAGAGCTGTCGATTGCCGCCGATAGCCGTCGAATCGATTGCATTCGACAGCCATCGACTGCCATCGACATTTACGCAATAACCGCCAATGTGTCGCCGGTGGCCACCTTGTCGGTGGCGTTGACCGTCACCGTCACCGTGCCGTCGCACGGCGCGGCGACCGGGGTCTCCATCTTCATGACGTCCATGACGAGGATCTCGTCGCCCTTCGACACCTTCTGTCCGTTCGACGCGGTGATGCGCAGGACCGTGCCGGGAACGGGGGCCTTGACCTCCTGCCCGCCGGCCGGAGCCGCCGCAGCCGCCGGGGCCGCCGCGACGCCCGCCTTGGACGTGAACGCGACTTCCTTGCCGTTGACGATCGCCTTGCCATCGCCGGTGATCTTGACGCCATAGGCCTTGCCGCCGATCGTGACCGTCACGCCGTCCTTGTTCGCGCCGGCCTTCGGAGCCGCATCCGCGAAACGGCAGCCCATCGGGGCCTTGGACGGATCCTTGAGGAAGAGGATGCCCTTCTCCTTGCAGGACGCCGCGATGAAGATGTTCTCGTCGGTGACCGGCAGCCCCGCGTCCTCCAGCGCCTTCTTCGCGACCGCGCCGCCCTTCTTCGGATCGGCGTCGTTCAGCTCGAGGACGGTCTTCGTGGTCGGGGTCGAATAGGGCTTCGTCAGCTCGCTCGACGCCATGAACTCGCTCGCCTTCTTGACGATCTCCGGATCCGGCGGGACCGGGGTCTTGCCGAAGTAGCCGAGCACCATCTTCGCGTAGCCCGGCGCGAACTTCTTGATCTTGCCGAACATGACGTTCTGGATCGCCTGCTGGGCGTAGAACTGCGAAACGGGCGTGACGGACGTGCCGAAGCCGCCGAGCCTGACGCAGTCGTACATCTCGGCGATCATGTCGTCGTACTTGTCCATCATGTTGTTGTCGCGCAGCATCTGCGTGTTCGCGGTGAGCGCACCGCCCGGCATCGGACTCCACACGATCTGCGGATTCACGTTCATCGCCTCCGGCGGGAGGAAGTACTTCTTCATCGCGTTCTTGAAGGAGTCCTCCGCCTTCTTGATCTTGTTGATGTCGAAGTCGAAGCCGAAGTCGGGGTCGCCGTCAAGGCAGTGCCACATCGTGACGATGTCCGGCTGGCAGGTGCCGCCCGACATCGGGGCCATCGAGAGGTCCAGTCCGTCCGCGCCGCCGCGGAGCGCGGCGAGATAGCACGCGACTCCGTTGCCGGCCGTCTCATGGCTGTGGAACTGGATGTGCACCTTGTCGCCGAGGAGCTTGCGGCAGAGCTTCATCGTGTTGTACACGGTCGTCGGAGTCGACGTGCCCGAGGCGTCCTTGAAGCAGACGCGGTCGAACGGAATGCCCGCGTCCATGATCTTCTTCAGGCGGTCGCGGTAGAACTCGGGGGTGTGCGTGCCCTTGTTGTCGATCCCGGGCGGCAGGCCCATCATCGTGACGACGACCTCGTGGTTGAGGCCCGCGTCATGGATGCACTGGCCGGACCACTTGAGGTTGTTGACGTCGTTCAAGGCGTCGAAGTTGCGGATCGAGCTCATGCCGTGCTTCTTGAACATCTGCGCGTGGAGCTTGATCATGTCGGAGCTCTGCGATTCGAGGCCGACGACGTTCACGCCGCGCGAAAGCGTCTGGAGGTCGGCCTCCGGCGCCGCCTTGCGGAACTTGTCCATCACCTCGAAGGCGTCCTCCTGGCAGTAGAAATAGCAGCTCTGGAAGCGCGCGCCGCCGCCAGCCTCGAACCACCGCACGCCGGCCGCATAAGCCTCCTCGACGCAGGGGAGGAAATCCTTGGAGAGAACCCGCGCGCCGACGACGGACTGAAAACCGTCGCGAAACGCCGTGAGCATGAACTTTACATTCTTCTTGGCCATGATGTTTGAGTTTACCTTTCGTTATAAATTCTTCGATTGCCGTCGATTGCCGTCGGGGCGACGGATGCCGGCGGCGCGCCCTTCACCCCATCGCCACCGCGATCGCGAGCGCGATGTTCGCGTCGTCATTGCCAGCCGCCGCGGCCGGCTTCTTCTTCGGCGCGTCCTGCGGGAGGATCGAGTCGAATCGGGCGACGCCCTTCATCGACACCTTGGTGACGAGAATGAGCACCGCGAGAAACAGATACACAAAACCCATGCCGAATCCCATCAGCACCAGACCCTGCAAAATGATGTCCATAGCTTCCTTCTTCTTGTTTTTTCGTTTTTTACATTATCACGGATCGACGAACATGAGCTTCAGCGTCTCGAAGTCGATCTTGCGGTAATAGCAGTTGCGCGGCGCCCCCGCGGCGTTCTTCGTGTGGCAGATGCCGCCGCGGCACGGACGGACGATGTAGAGCAGCGAGTTCTGCTCGCAGTTCACGTACGCCTCCAGCAGGTCGAACGTCTCGCCGCTCGTCTCGCCCTTGAACCAGAGCTTGTTGCGGCTCGTCGACCAGAGGATGAGCTTGCGCTTGGCGAAGGACTCCTTCATCGCGAACTCGTTCGTGTACGCGACCAGGATGACCTCCTTCGTGTCGGCGTTCTGCACCGCGACCGGAATCACGCCCGGATCGCAGGACGCCGAACCCGCCGCGCGCGTATCGGCGACCTGACGGCCGACCTTTTCAAGTTTAGTGAAATCAAGTGTAAGTTCCGATGACTCCTCGAGCTGTCCCATTTGTATCCCCGTTTTAGATGTGAATCTTTATTATAGCATATTTATTCGCCGCTGTCTCCCGACGAGTTGTCCGCGGCAGCGGCCTCCTCCTCGGCCTTGCGCTGCCGCACCTGGCGAAGCTCCTCCTGGATGGCCTGCAGCTGGGCGCGCTGCTCCTCGCGGTCGCGCTCGCGCTGCGCCCGCTCCTCGGCCTGCTGGGCCGCTGCCTGCGCCCGCTCCTCCTCGCGACGTTTGGTCTCCTCGGCCCGCGCCGCCTCCTCCTCGGCCCGCTGCTGCTCGCGAAGCCGGCGACGACCGATGAGCGACGACATCCCCGGCGACCGTGCGGACGTCGCCATGCGGTTGGGCCGTCCAGCCGCAGCCGCGCGGGTCATGCCGCCGGACGCCCCGCCCTTGCCGCCGCCCGAGTCGTCCCCGAGCTGAAGCTCGACTTCGATCTCCCCTTTGGCGATGACCATGCGCTTCTCCTCGGCGTCGGCCTCCTTGACCAGCCAGCCGTCACGCTCTTCGCCCAGCTTGAGGTAGTAGTGCTTCGGAACCTTGTCGCTGTTGTCGGTGAACCCGACGGCCGTCTCGCCGTCGGCCGTGACATTGATGACGGAGAAGCGGACGGAGCTCTTCAGCTGCTCCTGCTCTTTCGTCAGCTCGACCTGCTCCTTCGCGTCGGACTTCGCCACTTCGCTCGGCGGCCGCGTGGGGTCGAAGCCCGGCGGCGGCTGGCCGAACATCTGCCGGTCGATGATGGACTGGTAGCGTTCCAGCGGCTGACGCTCGGCAAAAGCCGCCGCGGAAGCAAAAACCGCAGCAGCAAAAACAAGCCTGGATAATTTCGAAGTCATTCTAATATTATACCATATTTTCAAGGCAGTTGGAGGGCTGGAGGGTCAAAAGAACGGCGTGGAAAGAAGAAATGAGAAAAACGGCATGACCGTTTTTCTCATTTGTCCGCCGTCAGGAACAAGTCGCCTTCGGCATGTTATTCGGTCTTCCTTGCCTTACGGGACAGGGAAGCCCGCAACCAGCGCCGCGGCCTCCCGCTTCACGCGTTCCTGCACCGCCGTGTCGGCGATATTGTCGAGGACGTCCGCGATCCAGGTGCCGATCTTGATCATCTCCGGCTCCTTCATCCCGCGGGTCGTCACCGAAGCCGTGCCCACGCGGATGCCGGAGGTCTTGAACGGGCTCTCGGTGTCGAACGGAATCGTGTTCTTGTTGACGATGAT
Source organism: Kiritimatiellia bacterium (assembly GCA_045628545.1). GTDB lineage: Bacteria > Verrucomicrobiota > Kiritimatiellia > RFP12 > UBA1067 > UBA1067. The sequence goes on along the minus strand of JAZQPI010000063.1, from coordinate 14,833 downwards.
GCCGGCCGCGTCAAGCGCCGCCGCCGCGTCCTTGCCCGTGATGCCCTTCGTCGTCTTGACGTCCACGAGGAAGAGGTGGTTGTCGGTGCCGCCGGAGACGATCCGGTAGCCGCGGTCCTGGATGGTCTTGCACATCACCGCGCAGTTCTTCACGACCTGCTGCGCGTAGTCCTTCTTCTCGGGCTGCATCCATTCGCGGAAGCAGACCGCCTTCGCGGCGATGATGTTCTCGAGCGGACCGCCCTGCATGCCCGGAAAGACCGCGCTGTCGATCGCCTTCGCCCACTTCTCCTTGCAGAGGACCATGCCGCCGCGCGGACCACCCAGCGTCTTGTGCGTCGTCGTGGTCACGAAATCGGCGTAGGGGACCGGCGACTCGTGGGCGCCGCCGGCGACGAGGCCCGCGATGTGGGCCATGTCGACCATCATGATGCAGCCGACCTTGTCGCAGATCTCGCGGATGCGCTTGAAGTCGATCGCGCGCGGATAGGCGGACGCGCCGGTCAGGAGAATCTTCGGCTTGACCTCGAGCGCCATGCGCTCCATCTCGTCGTAGTCCAGACGCTCGGTCTCGCGGTTGACCGTGTACGGAACGATGTTGTAGATCTTGCCCGAGAAGTTGACCGGCGATCCGTGCGACAAGTGGCCTCCCTGGTCGAGGCTGAGGGACATGATCGTGTCGCCGGGCTTGATCGTCGCGAAATAGACGGCCATGTTCGCCGCGCTGCCGCAGTGCGGCTGCACGTTCGCGTGCTCCGCGCCGAACAGCGCGCAGGCGCGCTTGCGCGCCAGCTCCTCGGCCGCGTCGACCGGAAGGCACCCCGAATACCAGCGCTTCCCCGGATAGCCTTCCGCATACTTGTTCATCAGCACCGAACCCGCCGCCTCGCGGCACGCGCGCGACGAAGTGTTCTCGGACGCGATGAGGTTGATCTCGGCGTCCTCCTGCGCGACCTGCGCGCGGATGGCCGCGAAGACCTCGGGGTCGTCGTGCAGCAGCCCCGAGCAGTCGCTCAGACGGCCCGCGCGCTCCAGCTTCCAGCGGCGGCGCTGATGACGCTCGTCCTCGTCAACCGGCGTCGCGATAAAGGCCTTCGCGATCTCGACCGCGTAATCGACGGAGACGACGTCCGCGCCGAGGCAGAGGACGTTCGCGCCGTTGTGCTGACGCGAGAGGACGGCCGCGTCGGACGTCGTGCAGACCGCCGCGCGCACATTCTGGAAACGGTTGGCGGACATCGCCATGCCGATGCCGCTGCGGCAGATGAGGATGCCGAAGTCGACATCGCCGGCCGACACCTCAAGGGCGACCTTCGCCGCATAGTCGGGATAATCGCAGCTCGTCTTGTCCGCCGGTCCGAGATCGGCCACCGCGGCATCAGATGAAAGAGCCTTCACCAGCGCAGCCTTAAAGACCACGCCGCCATGATCAGAAGCAATAGCAATCTTCATTGTTTGTCTCCTTATAAAATTTCCTAGTATTATACCATATTTCAGGTCGGTTTGGCGGAACAACGGGAATCCGTAACAAATGCTAAGCACCATGACGAGATTCGCAATTGATTTCATGAGCGTGAATTTGCTATAATATTCGCCATTCAGACCTCGGACTGTAGCTCAGCTGGTAGAGCACGACACTTTTAATGTTGGGGTCGCGGGTCCGAACCCCGCCAGTCCGACCATCTCCAACAAAAAAATCAATCAACCGTTATTCCGTAACGACGATGGAAACGGAGGCGGTTTCGCCCGCAACCGTCGAGCAGACGATTTCGTGCTCGCCCGCCGTCATGTCCGTCACAAAAGGCCGCGGACCTTGCGTCGTGCCGGCAAGACGCCCGTCGACAAACCACCAGAGGCAGCCCTCCTCGCCGTTGCCAACCGCCTGACAGACAATGCGCTGCCGGACGCCACCCGGCACGAGGACGAACCGCGCACCCTCCTCCGGCTTCAGAATCGAGAGCCGGACCTCCGCCGCGCCAGCCGCCGCGGATTTCGTCCGTCCGTCCACCACCTCGACGACCTTGCCGTCGGCGTCGAGACGATGGCGCGTGCAGAGCGCGGACGACGAACGGCCCCGGAGCGCGACCCCCTTCTCGACCGCCGGGCAGTGCGGATTCGCCGGCTGGCCCGAAACGGCGCACACCGTCCGCTCATGCACTTCGCTCGGCTTGACGAACCAGGGCCCGTCGTTCTGCGGATACAGCGCCCGCGCAATCGTCCACGCGACCGGCGCCGCCGCCTTGGCTCCGACCACGGTCCGGTCGCCGAAGCCGCCGGACTTGTGTCCGCACCAGACGCCCACCACGTACTCGGGGTTCCACGCGACCGTCCACGCGTCCCGATACGCCGCGCTCGTCCCCGTCTTCCACGCGAACCGCGACGTGCACACGTCCGCCACATGACCGAGCGCCGCGTCGCTGCGCTCCGCTCCCGACAGCATGTCCGCGATCAGATAGCTCGCGCCGTCGGAATAAATCCGCGTCCCGGCCGCCGCCGCTCCGCCGTCCGCCTCGCGCCGAAGCGTCGCGGCGGGACGGAATACGCCGCCGCGCGCCAACGCCGCATAGGCGGTGACGAGTTCGACGAGCGACACCTCGACATTGCCGACGGCCATGCCCAGTCCGAAATGCGAGTCCTCCTCCTTCAGGTGCGCGAAGCCCAGCTCCCGGAGGTTCGTGCCGAACTTTTCGACGCCCAGCCGATTCAAAAGCTGCACGAAGGGAATGTTGAGGGAGAGGATCAGCGCGTCCCGCACCGACACCAGTCCGCGATGCGCCGCGTCGAAATTGGCCGGCCGATAGCCCCTGTAGGAAATCGGCACGTCAGCGAGCCGCTCGCTCGGAGTCGCGAATCCGCTGTCCATCGCCAGTGCCGTCAGAAACGGCTTGAGGGTCGAGCCGGCCGGCCGCGGCGCGATCGCCGTGTTGACCTGTCCGGCCTTCGGATCAAAATAGTCGCCGCTGCAGTCCAGCGCCAGCACCGCGCCCGTATCGACCTTCATCACAACTGCCGCGACGGAAAATCCGCCCTTCTGCGCGGCCGTCTGGACGGCGTTGGCGACCAGCGCCTGCACGTCCGCGCTCAACGTGGTGACGAAGTCGCCGCTTTGCCGCTGGGCCGCGCGGTCCTTCCCCATCCGCCGCAGGACCCAGTCGCAGAAATAGGGATGCCGGAACGGCCGCGGCGAACGGCAGACGACCGGCCGCACGCTGCGGGCGCCGTCCAGCTGCTCGCGTGTGATCGCCCCGGTCGCGAACATCCGCTCAAGGACGTATTCCCGCCGTTTCAACGCCGGCTCCAGCCCCCGGTCCGGACGGAACCGCGACGGCGCCTGGACCATGCCGGCCAAGAGCGCGGCTTCTGCAAGGCCGAGCTGCTTGGCGGACTTGCCGAACCATCCGGCCGCCGCCGCCTCGATGCCGATGAAGTTCGAGCCGTACGGGGCGCGGTTCAGATACTGCGACAGGATCCACCGCTTGTCCTTGGCCCGCTCCATCTTGAGCGCCATTACCGCCTCCTTGTATTTCCACCAGAAGGTCTTCGGATGCGGACGAATGAGCCGCACGGCCTGCATCGTCAGCGTCGAGGCGCCCGAAATGCGCCGTCCGTAAAACACGTTCTGAAACGCCGCCCGCAGAATCGAAAGCGGCCGCACTCCACTGTGCGACCAGTACGAGCCGTCCTCAGCCGCGACCAGCGCCTTGACAATCCAGTCGTCCGGATCGGCCTGGTAGTACGGGCGGCAGTCGACGTCGCCAGGACCGAGCGAAACGCGCAGCACGTTGCCGTCCGCGTCCCGCAGCACGACGCCGCCGGGATACTCCGCCGCGCCCGCGTCGCTCCAGTCGATCGTCCACCAGGAAACGACGGCGAAAACTGCCGCGGCCAGTGCTCCCGCCGCGGCAGCTTTACCTAAACGCCTAATCAACTTTGACTTCACCGATCGAACACTTCTCTCTGGGCTTGTCGAGACGGAAGGAGAGAATCCGCCGCGTCTCGTCCTTCCGGCCCCAGCCGGTATAGACGGTCGCCGTCACGACTGCCGCGCCCGTCAGCGCCTGACGGTGTGACGCGAAATAGTTGGCGAGAATCTTGTAGACGCCCTTGGCGGCCGCCTTGCGCAGATACTCCTCTGGTCCGTAGCCCGTCGTGACGTCCTCGGAAACGAAGCCGCCGGTCGACGTGCGGCGATGACCGTAATACGCCTCCTCGCCGTCCGGCTCGAGAACGTGCAGATCGACGTCCGTCTCGTCGGTGTCCCACGAAAGCGTGATGCGCAGGTCAAGCGGCAGGTCGCGCCGGAACACCGCGTCCATCGCGGGGACGGACGGCTTTTCCGCGTCCGGCCAATCCTGTGCGGCGATCCAGGCGAGGAGTCCGTTCAATTCCTCCAGCGCCATCACGCTCGTCTGCATGTCGTTGCCAGAACGTCCGCTCCGACGCGCTGTCGGCGTGAACGCCGCCTCGTGAAGCAGCCGCGCGGCCTCTTCGAGGTCGGCGCGATGCGTAAACTGCGAAGCGCCGCGGAACGCATCCTTGGCCCGCTCCGTCAAGACGAGCGCGAGATCGCGCCGGGACTGCGGCTCTTCAGGCCGCATCTCGAGCACATGGCGGAAAACCTTGACCGCCTCGTCATACGCCCCCGCCTCGCGCAGCCGCCAGCCCATCGTCCGCCACATCCCCACGTCCTCAAGCTTCATCTCGGAAAGGTTGGAAAGCACGCGAATCGCGAGCACCGCCTCGTTCGACTTGAAGAACCAGCCCGCACAATCAAGGTAGAAAGAAGGCGCCCTGCCATGGGCATCACGCTGCACCAGATATTCGGCGTAGGCATCTTTCGCCGCAGCAATCGCCTTCAAATACGGCGTGTCGGGATTCCACGCGGCAATCGCAATCGTCGCCGTCGACGCGCCCTTCCCATCGGCTGCCGCACGCCTCTTCGCCGCAGGCGCCGGATGCTCCGCCATCGCCGCGGGCTCCGCCGCCTCTAAGTCCTCCATCAGGGCAGCACCCTCTGCCGCAGGCACCGCCATCGCACGGTTCTCCGACCGCGCCATGCCCATGGCTGAGGCAACACGCGTGACGGCACGCTCGAAGAGTCCGCTCTTCGGCGTCGACTTCGGCGGAATCGGATCGTTCCACCACTTCACGCGCTCTTCCCAATAGCAGAGCAGCTCCCGGCGATGCTCTGACTTCGCCTTCTCCGCGGCGATCGGATCGTCCTCCGCCGAGCGCCACTTTTTCCACTCCGCATAGAAGCTCATGCACTTCGGCGGCTCGATCTTGTAAGTCTTGTACTGCGCAAGCGTCTCCAAGACGATGAGCGAAGTGACGGACGAAGCGACACCGTACTTGCGGCCGATCTCGACCAGCTCCGCCTTGTGCGACTCGGCCTCCTCGGCCAGATCCTCGACCCGTTGCGCAGCCCATGCCGTCGCCAGCAGATTCCCGTCCTTCGGATCCGCCGGCGGTTTTTCGCCCGCTGCCAGCTTCCGTACCCGAATCGTCCGCGGCTTCGGCTCCCTGTACTCGTCGGAGAAGATGAAGACTTCCGCGCCTTTCACTTCCGCCGCTTTGCCTTTCACTTCATCGAGGCACGTGCCGCCGTCGTAGGCGAGCGCGTCAACCGCCTTCAGAAGCTCGGCGCGCGAAGCGCACTTCTGCGGCGCTTCGATGACGTTGCGGAACACCGTCAGCGTGAAGTCGCCGGTCTCCGGCAGCGTCTCCAGAAGATTGCGGTCGGCCTGGAACTTGTCCTTGCGGGACATCGACGCGTCCCAGTAAATTACCGCCGTCTTCGCCCCGCGCAACCGCTCGGCCAACGACGCCTTCTCCGTTTCTCCAATCCATTCTCCGACAAACACCTCATCGTCTGACTTCTCGACTACCGTCTTGACCTCGGCTTTCGCGTCCCCGACGACGTAATCGACCCGCGCCTTGCGCGGCACGCCCGGCATCAACGGATAAATCCGCGTCTTCCAGACGTTCCCCTTCACGTGTTCGACGATCCCGGGGTCTACGCCCTTGCGCTTCTCGTTCTCAAAGGCGACGCGCGCCTCCTCTTTGGGGACGACGACACCCGGCACCATCGAACCGTTCACTTCGAGCCGATAGCCGCAGACGGTCGCGCCGTCGGGCAGCGGAAACTCCAGCTCGCCCTCGAAGGCGCGTCCGTTCGGATTCGTGAACGTGATCGTCGTCTCGACGCGGCGGAAAAGTCCGTTGTCCGCGGCGATTTCCGCCGCGGTCTCGACCGTGACGGGCTTTTCGTCCGCTCGGACGGCGGTCGGACGGAACACGACCCGCGGCGGCAGCACACCCGGCGGCGGCAGCACGACTTTCGCCTGCGCGAGGCAGACGGACGACACGACAACCATGGAAACGGTCAGCAGTTTTTTCATTACCATACCTCCTGTCGTCTTCGAAAGGAACGCCGCCGCCTATTTTTCCACCTTTATTTTCGCCGGCGCGACTTTCGCCTTCAGCTCCGGATAATACATCGCCTCCACCGAGGGGCCCGGCAGGACGAACTCGCCCGCCGAAACGACGCGCACCGGATAGCGGACCCGGGCCACGCAACCCTGCTTAAGTTCGAACTGCTTCGAGAAGACGAGCATCCGGTCGTCACGCGCGTCCTTGCGCATGACCCAGTCATTTACCAGTTTGCCGCCGTCCTGCGCCGGCAGCTCCTCCGGCGAGAGTTCGAGGTGGACCGGCTCGAACGCGCCGGCGAAGAGATCCTCGACGACCAGGTCGCTGACCACACGCGTGACGTCGCTCGTGATCGACAGTTCGGCGATCAGCATTTCGCCGCGCTTCAGGTTCGCCAGATCCGCGACCGTGTCGTCCATGCGCAGGTAGCGGCGCGAAATGAAGACACCGCTGGCCTCGTTCGTCTCCTGCGACGGATCGTTCAGCCAGTTTTCGCGGACCGTCAGGAACGCGGTCGCCGGACCCTGGTTCGTCATGACCAGCGTCTCCGTGTCCGCAACCAGCGTATCGCGCTTGCCGAGCGTCCGCGGGGCGGACCCCGCCACTCCGACGCGGACCTCGCCGTCACGCACGGGGTGGTGCGAATAGTACGCGCCGATCGCCAGCAAAGCGTGCGCGTTCTCCGCGGTCGTCCCCCAGCAGAACCGCTTGCGGTCGCGCTGCTTCGTGAGATACTCGATGAGCTTGGGAATGCGCTCGTCGTTCGGATTCAGGTCGAGCAAGGCGAGGACGATGAAGGCCGCCTCCTTGACCGACTGCGGCGAAATCGCGTACTTCATCAGCGCTTCGGCCCGCGGCACGTCATGCAGGATGACAAACGCCCGGGCGAGCCGCGCCCGCGACAGAGCGTCGAGTTTCTCCCGCGCATCATAAAGCGCGAGCATGCAGTCCTTCTCCGGATGGCCGGCGAGCGTCCGGATCATGCAGGCGTAAGCGGCGACTTGCTTGTCGTTCTCGTTCACCCATGTCCACAAAAACCCGAGGACCAGCCGCCTCGCCCTCGGCGTCAGCGGATGCCCGGCCTTTTCCGCCTCGAACAGGAAATGCGCGGCATACAGCGACACCTCGCGGTCCCATGGCTCATAAGTGCAGTCCGGCCACATGGAGAAGTTGTTCTCATGGATCATGGACTCGACGCGCTGCACGCCAGCGGCCACCACCGCCGCACGGTTCGTAGCGGCCTTGGACGCGACCGAATTGAGCACGCCGCCGGCGGCAATCAGCGGGAAGATGCGCGACGCGGTCTGCTCCAGACAACCGTGCGGATACTCCGCGAGCCAGTCCAGCGCCGCCACATACTCGGCCAGCGGCGAAGCGCCGACCGTGACGGCGAAGCGGTGCGCGTCACCGACGGCGTCACGGCGCAGCGTCTGGCCGGGGTCCAGTCGCACGACGTCCGTCCGGCTGCGCCACGCCACCGCCGGACGGACGGGCAGCGCGAGCTGATCCTCGTGCCGCTCGCCGAGTCCCTGCGCGCGGAACGTCAGCGTCATCTCCCCCATCGGCTTGCCGCCGTCAGGAATCCCCAGACAGCCGCTGAAGACCAGGTTCGTGGACGCGCCAGCGCGCAGGAAAACAGAGCCACGCACCGGCTGGCCGGCGACGAATTCATACGCCACCTCGCCGTCCGCCGCGCTGCAGTTGCGCAGGGTCATCGTCGCCGCGAACGAGTCGTGCGGCGCGACGAAGCGCGGCGAGTCCGGCTGGAGGACCAGTTTGGGCGTCACCTTCTTCTGCACCGACGCCGCGCCGGTAGCCAGCGCGGAATACGCGACAGCCGTCACGCGGACTTCGCCGACGAACTCCGGCAGCTCGAAGACGGTGCGGCCCTTGCCGTCCGTCAGGTCGATCCGCGTCTTCCAGAGCGCAAGCGGCTTAAAGCGCCGCGACGGCACGGGGCTGACCCGGCCCAGCATTTCCGCGCCGCAGTCGCCGCCGGTCTTGACGCCGCCGGCCCTGGGCCCGTCCTCCACGACTGGCAGAATGCGGCCGAAGAGGTCGAACAGCGGATGCTCGCCGGTCCGCACGCGGGCGAACCACCGGACGGGGTCGGGCGTACGCTCGTCGGTCAGCAGGTTGATGCCCTCGTCCACCAGCGTGACGACCGCCGCCGTCGCGCCCGGCGCGTCAACCTCGACCGTCACGCGGGAGCCGTGCTCGGCCGACGCTTCGTCTGCGGCGATCTCGACCTCGGCGGAGACCTTGACGTCCAGCTCCGCCTCCGCCGGACGGACTCTGACCGTCGTCAGGCCGTGCGCACGCGCCGCGAGCCGCTTCGCGCTGGCGGCCACGCTCTGCACGACCGAAATCGCCACGTCCACATTGGGCGCCCACGCGCGTTCGACCGGACGCAGCACGACCTCGCTCGTCGTGTTCGTCAGCTGCAGAACCTCGTCGTAGACGACCCCGTCGCGCAGAACCGACAGCAGCGCGTAACCGGCGAACGGCGACTTGACGACGAGGTGCGGACGTTCTCCGACGCGGTAAACCGCCTTGTCGGTACTGATCGAGATCGCCGTCGGATTGCTGAGCGGCGCCCGGACGACGTTATCGCCCCAGTCGCTCAAGTAGAAGGCACGGCCGAACGACACTCCGGTCTCGGGATCTTCGACCTGAAGCCGGTAATCGCCGCATTCCGTCATGGGCAGGGCGAATTCGGCGCGGCCATCGGCGCCGACTTCGACCGGCAGCTCTTCATAGAGGACCGTCTCGATGCGTTCGCAGTCCCACGAGCGAGAACCGTTCGCGTTCTTCCGATAGGAATAGACGGAGTCGATGCGGTCAATCCGCGCGAGCAGCCGCCGCGGCTTGGCGACGAGTTCGCCAGCGGAATCGACGCAGACGAAATCGACCTTGACCGGTCGCGTCTTCGACCCCTTCAGCCAGCTCGGCAGGTTCGAACCGATGTAATACGGGTAATAATGGCAGACGAGCGACGCACGCGCCGTAGCCGGACGGCCGCCGTCCTCAAACACCACGCCCTGGCCGGTCGCGCGCACCGCGGCACGGGGCCGGCCGGCTTCGCGCAGCAGCGGAGCCGCGCAGACGCACGTGCCGTTTTCGTCCAGCGCGCCCGGCGTGAGACGGCGGAAGCACGGCTTGAGTCCGCGCCGCGAGTCGCCGAAGGTGAAGTCCTTCCAGTTCGCCGGCTCGAACGGAACGTCCTCGAACACGACGGCCCCCTCGCACGGCAGCCCGCTGGCCGGACCGCCGAAAAGGTGCTCGGCGGAAACGGTGAAGGCGAAGTTGGTGGGATGCGTCACCGCGTCCGCACGGACGTTCACGCGGATCTGCGGCGGGGCGAACTCCTCGATCTTGATCTCGCGCGAGGCGAGCGTCCGGCCGTCTTTCCCCGGCAGCGCGACATTGACGGTCCATTTACCGCTCGGCTGTTCGCCGGCCACGGCGAAAGCGTCGTGCGACAGGGCGCCGTCGGCGTCAGTCGTCACCGTCTTCGACGCATAGACATGTCCGTTCGGATCCTTCAAGATCAGCACGAGCGGCAGCGTCCGCGGCGCCTTCAGCTGGGCGTCGCGCACGATGGCGTGAACGAAAATCGGCTCGCCGTGACGATAAATGCCGCGCTCGGTCCAGACGAACGCGTCAAGTTCCGCAGCGTCCAGATACGCCGGCCGCGTGCCGTCCTCCGTCGTTTCGCCGACCTCCATGGAATCGGCGAGCGCGATGAACGTCATGTCGGACGGCGTCCGGACGACGACGGCAAACGGCTCGCCCTTCTTGCGGGCAGCGGGGACGCACCAGCCGCTTGAATCCGTCTCCCCGGCGGCGATGAGAATGTTGGCCGAGGAATAGACCGCCACCTGCGCGCCGGGCTGCGGCTTCCCCGAGGTGAGCGAAGTCACCCACACGCCCAGTCCGTCCTTGTGGCGACGCACGCTCAGCCCGAGGTCCGACAGGCAGACGAGACGATAACTGGCGCACCGATTCTCGGGCGGGAGGTCGCCGACGCTAACCGCCGCCAGAAAGACGCCGTGCGCCGGGCCGCCGTCATTCGGAACGATCGGGAAAAGGCAGGTCTCCTTTTCGCACGGACGGTTGACGCAGTGAACCAGGCCGGACGCGCACAGCGCCGACAGATCGAGCGTGTCGTCGTCGTCTGCTTCATGCCGACAGTGCCACAAGGCCCGGTACTGGCGCTCCTCGCGGGCGAGCAGCTGCACCACGTTGCGCGGCTCGACGCGGAAAAGCTCCGTCACGACATTGCTGACGCTGACCGCCTCCATCCGAAGCGATGTCCGTCCGCCTGGCGGCAGATAGCGTCCAGCGTCAACGAACGACACGTCCGGGCGCGGATCTTTGCGTCTAAAGACATACGTAATGTCATTCGTCAGCGCCCCGCTGCCTGCGGCATTCTCCGAGGTCGCGGCAAGCGGAAAGCCCTTCAGGATCTTCAGCGTGGAATTGGTCCGGTAAGCGAACTCGCCGGTCACGATAATACGATGCCGGATTTCATCGTTCCACCAATAATAGTCGCGGTCGTACCGAATGGCGATCTTGCCGCTGGCCAGCGAATCGACCTTGACATAGCGCCGCGCTACGTCCATATCCGGACGGGCATTCAACCGGATGCACAATTCTCGGTCGCCGTCATAAGTGATGTCTTCAACCTCCAGCGCGGTGATTTTCTTCGTGTTCTGCGCCTCCGAATCCTTCTCTTCGGACTCCCCTTCCGCGTCTGCCCGCTGATTCGCCGCGGATTCCACCGCGTTCGACGGCGACGCGGCAGCCGCGCAAGCCGCTGGGGGGCGGCCAGCCAGCACATTGCAATGATGCGCCGCGTCAAACGCGCGAACGCGCCGATACATCGCCCCGGCGAAAACCAGGGCGAAAGCCGCCACCAGATAAGGCGCGGCGATCAGCACCGCGCACAACCAACTTTTTCTTAAAGACATCTGCCTCTCCTTAAATTTTTGACCCGCATATTATAATGCAAACGCCCGCCCTTGCGCAAGACAAAAATTTTACAAAAAAAGCAGTATATCATTCCTGTCGTTCGCCGTTTTCAGCAGCAGGTTCTTATCCGCACAGGTTCCTACGACGACGAAATCGTTTTGCCCGAGTCTTCAAGCGACGCGGACCATTTCGCCTCGAACGCAAATAATTCCGCGTTTCCTTCGCGACGACGCCGGAAAGGACGAGGACCGCCACCATGTTAGGAAAAGCCATCAGGCCGTTGAAAATGTCCGCGATTTCCCAGACCACGGAAACCGTCATATAGGGGCCGATAAACACCGCGGCGATGTAAAGCCAGCGGTAGATCCGAACCGGCCGCAGGTCTCCGCCCGTCAGATACTCCAGGCAGCGCTCGGAGTAGTAGTTCCAGCCCAGAATCGAGGTAAAGCCGAAAAGGACGAGCGAAAACATCAGGACGAAGTCCGTGACCACCCACGGCAGGAACGGAATCCCGACGCGGAACGCCTGCATCGTCACCGACGCGCCCTGCAACGCCTCGGGACCGAATCCCTGCCCGGTCACCGTGAGCGCAAGCCCGGTCATCGAGCAGATGACGATCGTGTCGATGAACGTCCCCGTCATCGACACGAGCCCCTGACGGACCGGATTGCGCGTCCGCGCCGCCGCCGCGGCGATCGGCGCCGACCCCAGGCCGGCCTCGTTCGAGAAAATGCCGCGCGCGATGCCGCTCTGCAAGGCGGCGAACACCGTTCCGACGGCTCCGCCCGTCACCGCAGCGGGATTGAACGCACCTTTCACGATCAAGACGACCGCGTGGGGAATCGCCGAAAGGTTGGACCCCAGCAGCAGCAACACGAAAAGGACATAGAGGAAGATCATGAACGGCACGATCTTCTCGGAAACGGCGGCGATGCGCCGGATGCCGCCGAGCAGGACAAAGCCGACCAGCACGGCGACAGCGAACGACCCGACCACCGCCGCATACGAATACGCCCGTCCGAAAAGAACGATACAGCCCACCTGCGAACCCGTCCAGACGTCGAAAAACGCCGTGAAGGAATTGCAGATCGAGTTGACCTGCGTGAACGTGCCGATGCCGAAAAGCCCGACCAGGACGCCGAAAGTCGCGAAGAGCTTCGCCAGCCACGTCCACTTCCGCCCCATGCCGCGTTCGATGTAGTAGAAAGGCCCGCCGAGCGTCCGGCCCGTATGCCGATCGACGTCGCGATAGCGGACCGCCAGAAGGCCTTCGGCGTATTTCGTCGCCATGCCGAAAAAGGCCGCCACCCACATCCAGAAGATCGCCCCGGGGCCGCCCGTCACGTAGGCCGTCGCGATGCCGACGATGTTGCCCGTGCCGATCGTCGCCGAAAGCGCCGTACACAGCGCCGCGAACGAACTCACTTCGCCCACGCCCTTCTTCTCGTTCCGCAGCATGAACCGAAGCGCCAGCGGCAGACGAAAAATCTGCAGCCCCCGAAGGAGGAAGGTAAGCCAGACGCCCCCCAGGAGGATCAGTCCGATCAGGGGCACCCCCCACACGACATCATGGATTAGTCGAATCACCGGTAGATCTTTCAGCTACAATGTCGGAGGGCCGGGTCCAGCCGGTCGCGCAGCCAGTCCGCGAGGTGATTGAACGCCAGAACGAGCAGCAGGATTGCCAACGTCGTGAAGGTCATCTCCCACCACACGCCCTGCCAGAGCCGAAGGCGCGCGTTGTTGATCATCACGCCCCAGCTCGGCTCGCCCTGCACGCCGATGCCGAGAAAGGAGATGAACACTTCCGTCGACACGGCCGACGGGAAGCGGATTGACAGCTGAATCAGGATTACATGCGCGACATTCGGCAGGATGTGCCGAAACATAATGCGCACGGGCGAATATCCGAGCGTCCGCGCGGCCTGCACATAAGCCCGTTCGCGGTGCTTCATCACCTCGGCGCGGACCGTCCGGCACGTGCCGACCCAGGTCGTGAAGCCGATGCCCAGATAGACGCCCAGCAGTCCCTGCCCGACGACGAGCGAAATCGCCAGAATAAACAGCAGCCCCGGCATTGACGCGACGGTGGCGCACAGCCAGACGACGAGCGAATCGACCCAGCCACCGAAATAGCCGCCCAGCAGTCCGAGCAGCACGCCCAGCGGAATGGCGATGAGCGAGGTCATGATGCCGACATGAAAGGCGATGCGCGCCCCCTGCACCAGCCGCAGCGCCACCGAGCGCCCGAGGTTGTCCGTGCCCAGCAGATAGCGTTCGCCCCCAGGCGTCGCGGCGGCGCGAAGCGGCGGCAGATAGCGTGCGGCCGTGTTCACCGCGTTGTAGGCCGGCGTCACGTCCCGCGCCCTCGCGACCCGGTACTGCACCTCGCCGAAAACCGCCGCGGCGAAGTAGGCCGCCAGCAGCACGAAGCAGAACTTAACCGAAAGCTTCATGCACCTTTTCAAGCACGAGCGCGACGACCTCGTCCAGCGTCAGGTCGCTCGAATCGATCTCGATCGCGCCGTCCGCCTTCCTGAGCGGGGCGTACTTGCGGTTCGAATCCATCGCATCCCGCGCCAGCAGCGAAGCCTTCACCGCTTCGGCGGACTGGTTGGCGATGCCCTTGTCGACCTCCTCCTTCTGCCGCCGCCGCGCACGCGCCTCGGCGGACGCCGTCAGATAAAACCGCGCCGGCGAATCCGGAAAGACGGCGGTCGTGATGTCGCGCCCTTCGACGACGAGGTCGCCGTAGCGCGTCAGGTCGCGCAAGAGCGCGGTGATGCGGTCACGCACCGCCTTGACCGTCGCGACCTCCGACGCATGGGCGTTGATCTCCGGCTTGCGGATGCGGTTGCCAGGCGCCTCGCCGCCCACATAATACGCGATCGCCCCGTTCTCGGGACGGCACTCGATCTCGACCGTCGGCGCAAACGCCGCGACCGCCTCGGGGTTCGCCGTGTCGATGCCGCGCACCAGCGCCTGCCAGGTCATGATGCGGTAAAGCGCGCCGGAGTCCACATGCAGAAAACCGAGCCGGCTGCCGACAATTCGCGAAACACTCGACTTCCCGGCCCCGCTCGGACCGTCAACCGCGATCACCTTGCTCATTCAGCACCTTCCTTTCTTCGTCAGTGGGACTCCTGCCAGAGCATCAGTCCCGTATAGGCAACAAACGACAGAATCCACGCCCAGGCCTCCTTGCGCTGGATCGCGCCCGGCCACTTCGGATGCTTCCAGTTGATGCCGAAAAACATGATCGAGAGCGAAAGCGCCGTCATGAGCGGCAAGTCGCGCACGGGAGCGTAAGGCGAAGACGCCGGCTCGCCGTTCGCCCCGGGCCCAAGCGGCGAGATCACCGTCGCGAGGCCCACCACCGCGAGCGTATTGAAGAGGTTCGAACCCACGATGTTGCCCAAGACGAACT
>JAZQPI010000062.1:0-6290 GCA_045628545.1 Kiritimatiellia bacterium | reverse complement strand
GAAGCGGAAGTCGTCGCCGCCGAATTTCGCGGGCACGGTCCTGCCGGTATGGTTGTAGCCGTTCACGCGGAGGCGGGCGCCGAAGTCGAGGTTTTGGATGTAGTCGTACCAGAATGGCTGGCGCATGGCGAAGGCGGGCTTCTGGGTGTCGTTCAGCGTGGCCGGTACGCAGACGGCGTCGCGCGCGGGAATGCGGCTGTGCCACGAAGAGTACCAGCGGCAGCCGGCGTAGGTTTCGAGGATTTCGTAGGCGCCGTAGAGGATGCCGCGCCGGGGCGAACCGAGCACGACGAGATGCGGCGGTTTGGCCACGAGGCGGAAACCGTCGTCGCCCAGCGACTTCAGGTTGAAGGCAGGTTCTTTCAGGACGGTGGCCGTATGCGTGGTCGAACCGAGGAGGATTGCCCGAACCGGCAGCGGTGCGGCATCGGTGGCGATCGGCAGCTTTTCGCCGGTGACCTTGGCGAGGAAGGTCTGCAGTTCTTCGGCCGCGTATCGTTCAGCCTCGCTCGCCTGGGCGGGCGTGACGATGGTATAGCCGGCCGGCGTACCCCGTTGCGCGAGAGTCAACGTCGAGGCGGAAAAGCAAGTCGCTGCGGAAATCGCCGCGACAACCGCGAGGGAGAAGTGTAGATTTTTCATGTCAACAGTATATCACCTTTGGGCGGAAATGTAACTCGAAAAGTAAAAACGCCGTTTTCTACACGCTGTTGAGAACAGTTTATATGTTTTTTATTCCTTGATAATTTTTCTCCATTATGAGATAATAGAGGGTATCAATTTCAACACTAAAAAGGAACTCGTTACATGTGCGAAAAAGGATGCTCGCCGGCGGCTGCCGGCAAATTCGCCGAGCTTGACGCGTTCATCGACGGTCTGAAGCTGGACCTGAACGATGAGCGTCGGCGCGGACGTCTGATTCAGATTCTCCATCGCGCGCAGCATATCTTCGGATATCTGCCCCGCGAAGTACAGCAGCATGTCGCTGCGAAGATGCGCATCCCGGAGAGTGCCGTGTCGGGCGTTGTTTCGTTCTACAACTATTTCACGACGAAGCCGAAAGGCAAGTATGTTGTCAACGTCTGCCTCGGTACGGCTTGCTACGTGAAGGGGTCGGAGACTGTGCTGCGCGAAATCGAGCGCTACCTCGGCGTGCAGGCGGATACGAATCCGACGGCCGACGGTCTCTTCTCCATCAGCGCGCTCCGCTGCGTCGGTGCGTGCGGTCTTGCGCCGGTCATGATGGTGAACGACAAGGTCTATGGTAAGGTGACGCCTGCGAAGGCCGTCGAGATCATTAAAGAATATCAGGCGAAAGGCTGAGCTGAAAATGAATAAGATTACAAGCAAGGCCGATCTTGACGCCGCGTTCGAGGCTGCGAAGGGCAAGCTGGCCCTCCGTCTCGTGGCGGGTTCGATCGACTCCGAGAAGAAGGATATCCTCTGCTGCGGCGGCACGGGCTGCCATGCGTCCAACTCCAACGTCCTCATGGACAATCTCCGCGCCGAGATCAAGGCGGCGGGGCTTGAGGACAAGGTGCGCGTCATTCAGACCGGCTGCTACGGCTTCTGCGCCCAGGGCCCGATCGTCAAGGTGATGCCGGACAACGTGTTCTATGTGCAGGTCACGCCGGAAGACGCGAAGGAAATCGTGCAGGAGCACATCGTCAACCACAAGCCGGTTGAACGTCTCCTCTACGTCGAGCCGACGCTGAAGGCCAAGATCAACGACTATGCGAAGATGCCGTTCTACGCGAAGCAGATGCGTATCGCGCTGCGTAACTGCGGCCTCATCGACGCCGAGAGCATCGAAGAGTACATCGCGAACGAAGGCTATCAGGGTCTCGCGAAGGCGCTCACGATGAAGCCGATGGACGTGGTGCAGGAAGTGCTCAACTCCGGCATCTGCGGTCGTGGCGGCGCGGGCTTCCCCACCGGCATGAAGTGGAAAATCGCGGCGGGTGTGCAGGCTGACGAAAAGTACATCGTCTGCAACGCCGACGAAGGCGACCCGGGTGCGTTCATGGACCGCTCGATCATGGAAGGCGACCCGAACTCGGTCGTCGAAGCCATGGCGATCGGCGCGTACGCGATCGGCGCGCAGAACGGTCTCGTCTACATCCGTGCGGAATATCCGCTCGCGGTGAGCCGTCTGCAGAAGGCGATCGACCAGGCGCGCGAAGTCGGCCTCCTCGGCAAGAACATCATGGGCACGGACTTCAGCTTCGACATCGAGATCAAGCTCGGCGCCGGCGCGTTCGTGTGCGGCGAAGAGACGGCCCTCATCCACTCGATGGAAGGCCAGCGTGGCGAACCCACGACGAAGCCGCCGTTCCCGGCGAACATCGGTGGCGGCTACTGGGGCTGCTCGACGAACGTGAACAACGTCGAGACGTACGCGTCGATTCCGTGGATCATGGTCAACGGCGCCGAGAAGTACGCCAAGATCGGCAACTGGGTCGTCGAGAAGGACGAGAAGGGCAACTGGGTCAAGACGGTCTCGGGCAACTCGGGCACGAAGGTGTTCGCGCTCGCCGGCCAGATCAACAACGTCGGCCTCGTCGAAGTTCCGATGGGCACGACGCTCCGCGAGATCATCTACGACATCGGCGGCGGCATTTCCGGCGGTCACGAGTTCAAGGCGGTGCAGACTGGCGGTCCGTCCGGCGGCTGCATCACCAAGGAGAACCTCGACACCCCGATCGACTACGCCAACCTCGGCAAGATCGGCTCGATGATGGGTTCCGGCGGCATGATCGTCCTTTCCGACAAGGACTGCATGCCGGCGATGGCGAAGTTCTACCTCGAGTTCACGAAGGACGAGTCCTGCGGCAAGTGTACGCCCTGCCGCATCGGCACGCGCCGTATGCTCGAGATGCTCGAGAAGATCTGTGACGGCAACGGCACGGAGGAGATGCTCGTCGAGCTCGAGGAACTCGCGAACACGATCAAGGACACGGCGCTCTGCGGCCTCGGCCAGACGGCTCCGAACCCGATCCTGTCGACGCTCCGCTACTTCAAGGACGAATACATCGCCCATGTCCGCGACAAGAAGTGTCCGGCGGGAACGTGCACGAAGCTCTTCAATCTGAAGATCACCGATGCGTGCATCGGCTGCACCAAGTGCAAGCGCAACTGTCCCGTCGGCGCGATCACTGGCGAGCTCAAGCAGAAGCATGTCATCGACACCGCTAAGTGCATCAAGTGCGGTGCCTGCATCAGTGGCTGCCCGAAGAAGGCGATCATCAAGGAGTAATTTACCATGGCAAACGTTACGATTACGATCAACGGCAGCAAGGTCGAGATTCCGGCCGGCGCCACCATTCTGGATGCGGCCAACAAGCTGAACATCCACATCCCGACGCTGTGCTACTGCCCTGACGTCGGCTGCGGCACGGCGAACAAGCCAGCCTCCTGCCGTCTCTGCCTCGTCGAGGCGACCGGCATCCGCGGTCCCCGCAAGATCCTCGTCCCGGCCTGCGCGACGCCGGTCGCACGTGACGGCGTCGAGGTTTGGACGAACTCGCTGCGCGCCCTCAAGGCCCGCCGCACGGTTCTCGAGCTTCTCCTCTCGGACCATCCGCAGACGTGTCTCACGTGCACGAAGAACCAGCACTGCGAACTGCAGAAGCTGGCGCACGAGTTCGGCATCCGCGACATCAAGTTCAAGGGCGCGATGAACACGCTGCCGATCGACGAGAGCCCGGCGCTTGTCCGCGACATGTCCAAGTGCGTCATGTGCCGCCGTTGCGAGACGGTGTGCAACAAGGTGCAGACGGTCGGCGCCCTCACGGGCAACGGCCGCGGCTTCGCCGCCAAGGTCGGCACGGCCTCGATGATTCCGCTCGCCGACAGCTCCTGCACGTTCTGCGGCCAGTGCGCCAACGTCTGCCCGACGGGCGCGATCGTCGGCAACAACAAGGTCGCGAACGTCTGGAAGGCGCTTCACGACACGACGAAGACGGTGATCGTCCAGACGGCTCCGGCCGTTCGCGTCGCCGTCGGCCAGGAGTACGGCTTCAAGCCGGGCCAGCCCGTCACGGGCAAGCTCGTCGCCGGCCTCAAGCTGCTCGGTTTTGACAAGGTGTTCGACACCGACTTCTCCGCCGATCTCACGATCATGGAGGAGGGCCACGAGCTCGTCGAGCGCGTCAAGAGCGGCAAGAACCTGCCGATCCTCACGAGCTGCTGCCCTGGCTGGATCAACTTCCTCGAGCATCACTATCCGGACCTCTTGGACATCCCGTCGAGCTGCAAGAGCCCGCAGCAGATGTTCGGCGCGATCGCCAAGAGCTACTACGCCGAGAAGCTGGGCATCGCCCCGAAGGACCTGATCGTCGTCTCGATCATGCCCTGCCAGGCGAAGAAGTACGAGGCGGCGCGTTCCGAGTTCGAGCACGATGGCGTCAAGGACGTCGATTATGTCGTCACCACCCGCGAACTCATCTCGATGTTCCACGAGGCTGGCATTAACCTCGCCAATCTCGAGGACGCCGAGTACGACAGCCCGCTCGGCGAGTCGACCGGTGCCGGCGTCATCTTCGGCGTCACCGGCGGCGTTCTCGAGGCGGCTCTCCGCAGCGTGACGTTCATGCTCACGGGCAAGAATCCAGAAGGCGACAAGATCAACTTCCGCGCGGTCCGCGGCCTTGACGGCGTCAAGGAGGCGAAGGTCGAGGTCGCTCCGGGCGTCTCGGTCAACGTGGCGATCGCGTCGGGCCTTGGCAATGCTCGCAAGGTGCTGGATATGGTCCGAGCCGACCGCAACCGCTTCCAGGCGATCGAGATCATGGCGTGCCCCGGCGGCTGCATCAACGGTGGCGGCCAGCCGCTCGTCTCCGGCGACGGTGACCGCAAGGCGGTTCTCGAGCAGCGTATGGCGGGTCTTTACGCCGAGGACGAGGGCAAGGCGCTCCGTCTCTCGCATGAGAATCCCGACATTAAGAAGCTCTACGCCGATTTCCTGGGCGAGCCGGGTTCGGAGAAGGCGCATCGCCTGCTCCACACCTGCTATCACAGCAACGCGCGCGGCTGATTGCCGACATTCGTACGCGGACGGACGATGAAGATCGTTCATGTCTGTGCGGGCGCCGAGGCGAACAACGGCGCGGCGGTAATCGCCGCCGGGTTCGCCCGCGCCCAGGCGAAAGCTGGCCACGAAGTCCTCTTCGTGGCCACTTCGTTTTCTCCCGAACCCGCCCGCGTCGATCTGACCGGGGTGCGTCCGATCGTCTTCGCCCGCAGCCGTCTGCCGGTCTTGCGGCAGCTCTGCTTCTCCTGGGGGCTTTTCCGCGAACTGAAAAAGCTGTGCGCCGACGCGGATCTTGTCGTCACGCACTGTCAGTGGACCTTCCCCGTCTGGTGGGCGGCGCGGTGCGCACGGCGACGGCTGGTGATGGTTCCCGAGGGGAGCTTTGACCCGGTCCGTCTGCGCTACGGCGCCTGGCGCAAGCGTCTGGCGGGCGTTTTCGACCGCGCGGCCCTGCGCAAGGCGGAGACCGTGGTCGCGCTTTCGCCGCGCGAGGAGGACTGGATTCGCGCCTATCTGGGGCGGCGCGGCGACGATGCGTCCGCGGCGCGGCCGCAGATCGTCCGCCGTCATCCCGTCATCGAGATTCCGCCGCTTTCCGCGACGCCGCGTGCGGAAGGGGATCTGCTGCGCGTGCTTTATCTCGGCCGGAGGCATCCGCTGAAGGGACTGGATCTGCTGGCGGAGGCCGCGAAGGGGCTTCAGGTCGAGGTGCGCGTCGAGGATGCGCTTTTCGGGGCGGAGAAGGAGTCGGCGTTCGACTGGTGCGACCTCCTCTGTCTGCCGACGCGGTCGGAGAACTACGGACTGGTCGTGGCCGAGGCCCTGGCCCGCGGCAAGCCGGTCCTCACGACGACGGCCGCTCCGTGGGAGGGCGTGGTCGAGCGGCGTTGCGGCTGGTGGGTTCAGCCGGACGCCGCGGCGGTTCGCGCGGCCTTGGCGGAGGCGGTTGAATTGCATCGGACGTCGCCGGAGGCGCTGCGGGAAATGGGCCGCCGCGGCCGCGCCTGGATGGCGGAGATTCAGCACCCCGGCCAAAAGTAAACGCACGGGAACCATACGCTTAATTCTGGAGGCGGCGCAGATGCCCCAGGCCCCATTTTTGGAATCTTTAGCCTGCGTAGTCGGTCACTCAACACCGCTTCGCGGCATTGAGTGCCCGACTACAGCATTTGGGCATCTGGGCGATTGAGCATCCGGGCCGTTCTCGCGTGGACGTGCCAAAAGCCGCAGTCGACTGGCATTGCCGATGATTCCGCTT
>JAZQPI010000061.1:0-23332 GCA_045628545.1 Kiritimatiellia bacterium | reverse complement strand
GATCGCGCTCGAGGTCGATGGCGGCCCATTGCAGACGGCAGACATCGCCACGACGGAAGGAAGTCGAGAGTCCGGTGACAATCAGATCGTGGGCCAGCGGATCCGTCCTGGCGGCGGTGGCGATCAAAAGGTCGACCTCTTCCTTGGTCAGCGGCTGACGATGGATGACCTTTTCACCCTTGGCGGTTTCAATGGTAAAGAACGAGAAGGGGTTCTTGGCTCCATCGGGCAAGAGCCGGTCCAGTAGTGTGGAAACGCGCGAACGCATCCGCCGGATCGTATCGGTCGTGAGCATCTTCCCGTCGTCGCCGGTTGCGGCGAGGTGGCTGACCCATTCCCTGGCATCGTCTTGGGTGATGCAGTTGATGGATGCCTTGGTGCTTCGTCCGGTGTCTCTCCACCAGTCGACAAAGCCGATGACGATATTCCGCTTCCAGCTGGCGTAAAGGTCCGTGCGCTTCCTTCGCCGGATGGATCCGGACGACAGCATCTCGTCGTAGGCCTTGACGAGATCGCGAATGGCGACGTCTTTCCACTTCTTCCCGGTCTTGGCGCGGAAGGCCTTTTCAAAGATGATGCGAGAATCGGTTTCGCGCAGCTGCCGGTCTTCGGCCTTGAGCGCTTCAAGGGCGGCTAAAGCGGCTTTGCGCGAGGATTCAAAGAAGCTGTCGCCCCGGTCGCTAAGCTTGCCGGAGGCGGGCGGCTTGCCCTTGATTGATACGCCGAGGCGACGGGCGCGGCGATGTCCGTTGACGGAGTAGCTGCCATACCATTCGCGTATCAGCTCGCCGTTGCGGTCTTTTCTAAACTCGATTCCCATGGCCTAATTTAACTCAAAGGGCGGATATTGTGCAAGGTGAAACAACGGGGGACATTATGCCACTTCTCCTCCTTAAAAACAAGGGGGAAAATACACAAAAACAGACACAAACATTCGACATACGCCTTTTGCGACTTGAAAATACTACAAATTACAGGATGATAATGCGATTCAACGAGGTGTTTGGGGTGCAAAAGGTCACGAGTTCAAATCTCGTCCGTCCGACCAGTTATTTTTGAAGAACATGAGTCAGATTTCAAAGCCGATTTTTATGGATCCAGGGCGTAAGCTTGTGGATGTGGTTGTAGCCTGGTTGTGTCGTGGGGAGGCCGATGGTGGGCTTTTGCGGACGACGGCCGAAGGAGTGCGTTCATTGGAGCATGTCCTGGTGGTTGTGCCGACCGCGCAGAGCGGCCGACAGTTGCGCCTTGGCCTGGCGCGTCATGCCGCCGCGCATGGCTGGGGAGGCGTTACGCCGCCGCGTGTCGCCCTCCCGATGCAGCTTATCCGGGCTGCGGACAACTCCTACGCCACCGCCTCTAAGGTTCAGCTTGGCGCGGCATTCCTGAAGTTCGTCACGGAGCGTCCGCGGCGGCAGACGGTCGGAGGGAAGACCGTACTCATGGAGTGGAACGACCTGTTTCGCCCTGACTACATTGCCGACGTCAGGTCTCATCTCTCCTTCCTTGACCAGCTTAACGACATCTGGCGCATCCTTGCCGGCGGTGGTCTGCTGATGCGCGATGTCGCGGTGTGCGAGACGGCCCGGACGCTGCTGGCGAGTGCGCAGGGTGACGAACTCGCGCGTTGGCAGCAGCTGGGAGAATTTGAAACGGCGTTCTTCGACTTCCTCCACGCCTGCGGCCTTCGCCACGAGGTCGAGGGTGTCCGACTTGCGAAGACCAGCCCGGAACCGCTGCCGTCAGACATCGATGCGGTCGTGCTGCCTGGGCTGGTGGATCCGGTCTCAGTCCTTTATGACGTGCTTCGACATCAGCGCGACGCGCTGCGGGTTTGCGTTCTCATTCACGCCGAAGAGACGGATGCCGATCGGTTTGACTCCTGGGGTCGGCCGCGGACATCGGCCTGGATCGGAAAGGACGCGCCGGTAGTCTCGGGGATTCGCAACGCGGATGTGGTGCGGGCGGCAACGGATGTTGCGCTGGCGAAGCGGATTGCCGCTGACTTCCCGCCCGCAGACTCGGATCGAACCGTGCCGTCGCTTGGTCTGTGCGACACGGCGCTGTTCCCCGAACTGTCCGCCGCTTTCCTGAATGCCGGCTATCAGCTCCACAATCCTGAACGGCATGTCCTTTCCGCGTCCTCGCTCGGCCGGATCGTCGACAATCTCATCGCGCTCTACCAGGCCCGGACGAAGGAGTTTCCGTGGGCGCCGTTGGTGTCGCTCCTGCGCGAAAACGATGTCATCGGCCCCGTCCTGAACGCGGTGCCGAAGGACGAACATGGCCAGCGGCCTGGGCGTCGTGCCGTCCTGGAAGGAATCGACATCTGCCGCAACGCTTTTCTGCCGCGGACGCTGCCGGCATCCTGCGATTTCGACGAGTCCCGACTGCAGACGTTCGAGCGTCGGCCATTCGCGGCGTTTCGTCAGGCGGCGCAGTCTCTTACTGACATGATCCGTGCCGCGCTTGCGGAAGTAGGAGGAGCATCGGTCGGCGGCTTCGTCCGCGCCATGCTGGTGCGGCTTTACACCGGACGCGGAATCGGCACGAGCGACGGCGAGCGCGAATTTCGTGCGGCAGCGCAGGCTGTGCGCGACATCCTGATGGCGTTTGACGATGTGAAGATTGCCGCGCTGGGTCTGACGGAAGGGGCGCTCGTCGGCCTTTTCCGCAAGACGGTCGCCGAGTCCGCCTATTCGCTGGAACCCGATTCGCACACGGCCGTCCGCACGGAGGGCTGGCTGGAACTCGCCTGGAGCGACGCCGACAAGGTCGCGCTCGCGGGGTTCAACGAGGGTGCGGTCCCCGATTCGGTCATGGGTCACGCCTTCCTTCCCGATTCGCTTCGAGCGGCGCTTGGACTGACCTCGAACGAACAGCGTCTGGCGCGCGACACGTACCTGCTGAAGGCGCTTCTCGCTTCGCGTGCGTCAGCGCCGGGATCGGTTCGCGCATATCTGGCGCAGACCGGCAACACCGGCGACATCCACCGTCCGTCGCGCCTCCTCTTTCTCGTCCGCCCCGAGGACCTTGCCGCACGCACGGCGCGGCTCTTCGGCGAACTCCCGCCAGGCGACGCCCTGCCCGGGCGCGTTCTGACCGACGGCTGGCGGCCGAACCTGCCGGACGAGGTGGCTCCGCACGGAAAGTCGGACGATTTTCCGGAAGGCCGTCTTTCGGCGTCTGCCATCGACAGCTGGCTGAAGTGTCCGTTCACCTACCTCTTTCAATACGGACTGGCCATGCGCAGGGTCGAGGAAAAGGATGAGCTGGAGGCCAACGATTTCGGCACGCTCGTTCACAGGGCCCTTGAAATCTACGCCTTGGAGCAGCTTGAGCGCACGGAGAAAGGACTGTCGCAGCTCCACGAGGCCGAGGACATCGCCGCATCTTTCGTGCGCATTATGGAGTCTCTGCGCCGAATGTTCGGCGAACACCAGAGTGTGAATCTGCGGCTGCAGCTGGAGGCTGCGGCGGGGCGCCTTAAGTGCTTTGCCCGCCTTCAGGCGAAATGGGCGCAGGAGGGATGGAACGTGGTCGCGCGGCCAGAGTACGGCTTTGTCGAGCGCCCCTTCGAGGGGGAGCCCGGATGCGATGTCGCGATTAAAGGGTCCGTCGACCGCATCGACTACAAGGATGGCGTCGGCTTCCGGATCATCGACTACAAGACCTGGGACGAGCGGAGCGGTGCCACGCACCGGATTGTAGCGGGTGGCATCGCCCAGGCGCGTCATGCGGCGCGGCTGCATCTGCCGGTGGTCAACGCCGGGGACGAGGAGCGGAAGCGCCGACGCTTCGTCACGGTACAGCCATTCCTCTACGGCAAGTGTCTGGAGAAGGCGGAGCCGTCGGTATTCGGTGGAATGATTGCCGACTACTGCTATGTGATCCTCGGAAAGACGCCGGAGAACGTCGTCGTCTGGGGAAGCGCAGAGGACCAGGGGGAGTTCGAGGCGGTGCGCCGCGACAAGATCGTGCTGGCCGACCATGTCAACCTCGCGCTGGATACGGCACGGACGGCCATCCGTCGCATCCGCGGCAATTTCTTCTGGCCGCCGGGACCGTCCGAGGAGTGGCGGTGGGACGTGAGGGACGTCCTGACTAATTCACCCGAGCGGGACTTCCCCTGCGGGACGGCGTGGCGTGACGCGCAGGAGGCCAAGCTGGACGGATTGGACGAGGAGGCCAGGACGTGAAGCAGAATCTCATCATCAGGGCGTCTGCCGGCACGGGCAAGACTTTCTCGCTGGCGACGCGGTTCATCGGCTTGATGCTGTTTCAGAACGTTCCGCCGGAACGGATTCTGGCGCTCACCTTTTCCCGCGCCGCCGCGCAGGAGATCTACATGAAGCTCCTCGAGCGGCTCTGGAAAGCGTCCGCCAGCGACGCAGGGGCGGCGGCGGAACGAGAGATCCTCTGCGGTTCGCTCGGAGCGACGGAACGCGCACGGGTTGAGGCCGCGGTCAGGGACTGGAGCCGTCACCGCTTTACCGAAATCTTGCGCCGCGTGATCGCCGTGCAGCATCACGGGACGATCGCGACGCTGGACAGCTTCATCCTCCGCATCGTCCGCAGCTTTCCGCTGGAGATGGGCTTTCAGAACGCCGTGGATGTCCTAGACGGATTTGGCGTGGAGCGGGCGATTGGCGACGCATGTACCGCGCTGCTGTCCCGCGAGGACGCGGCGGAGGATCTTGTTGCCGCCTACAGGACGGCGACTGGCGGCGCGTTCGCCCGTACTTGCGTCCGGACCCTTGACGCCGCGCTGGCGGGATGGCGGGCGTTCCTGCTTGGCCATCGCACGGCTTGTGAAAACTGGACGCCTGCGTCGATGCGCTCGGCGCTCGGTATCGCGGACAGGCCGGAGATGCCAGACTTCTCGGTTCTGCCACTGACGGGAAAGCGGAACGATCCGAAACAGTTGTTCATTAAGCATGTCGCCTCCTTCCTGCCAGACGGACCAGTCTTCGCGGCGAACAATGGCGGAGATATGGCGCGTTTTCTTTGCGAGCATCCGGAGGCGACGGCCTACGAATACGAAACCCCTTCCGGAAAGGCCGTGGTCGTCGAGTGCGGCGCAGAGGGAGCGTCGGCGGTCCGAGCGGGGGTTAAGTACATGCTCGATCGCAAGCTTGCCCGCCAGATCGACATCGTGGCGGCGAAGCTGGCGCTCTGCCGAATGGTAGAAAATGAGTACGACGCGTCTACGCGCCGACGCGGGATGCTGACGTTCTCGGACTTCACGGACTGCCAGGCGGTCGCGGAAGAGGATTCGGAGGCGTCCCTGCGGCTGGAGAATCTTCAGTTCCGTTTCGACTCCCGCTTCGACCATTGGGCGCTGGACGAGTTCCAGGACACGAGCGAACTCCAATGGCGGTGCCTGCGGCGTCTCGTAAAGGAGGCGGCGCAGCCGGACGGCGGACGTTCGGTGATGGCCGTCGGCGATCTGAAGCAGTCGATCTACACCTGGCGCGGAGGAAACGACGCGCCGTTCAAGGAGATGATGGATCGGTGGGACGAGTTTCGCGGCGACAGCGGCGAAGTGGTGCCGAATGCCGTTTCGTACCGCTACGGAAAGAATACGGCCGACTTCATCAACCTGGTGTTCGGTCCGGAGAACGTCCGCGGAGGCGAGGTGCTGGGGGACTTCTGCCGACCCGCAGTCGACCGGTGGCTTGCGTCGGATTGCTGGATGGAACATAAGCCGGAAACGCGGAACGGACGTCCTAACGACGGGGACTATGTCGAGGTCATCGAGGTCGAGAAGCCGCAGAAGTCGTCCGATGACGGCGAAAGCGCGTTCGTTCAGGCGGACGGGACGGACGACGGCGGCGCGGCGCTGAAGATTCTGGCGCCGGGGATCTGCGCCCTGGTGGCGGATCTCTGGGCGGAACACGAAAGGGCGCGGAGCACCGAGACGATCGGCATCCTGGTGCGGAACAACAAGGACGGCGCCAAGCTGGCGGAACGGTTGCGCACCGTGGCGGACGGGACGCTTCCAATTGTCTGGGAGGGGGTAGACAGAGTGGCGGACGCCCCGGTGGTGAAGGCCGTCCTGCAACTGCTCTGGCTTGCCGAGCATCCGCAGGACAGCTTCGCCTGGGCGGTGGTCAACGATCTGCTGCCGATTCGGAAGACCGTATTCCCCGCGCTTGTTCATCAGGAGAAGGTCTCCCAGCAGATGGCGGAGTGGATTTCGCGTCTGGGACTCGCGCGCGCACTGAAGGAAATAGTCGCGAGGATTTGCGCGACGGAGCCGCGTCCCGATGCGCGCTCGATCATTCGGCTGGAGGGCCTGGTGCGCGAGGCGGTGAATTACGAGCAGCGCAAGGACGCGACTGCGGGGGTGGGAAACTTCATCGCCTATGTCATGTCAGCGGCCGGGCGCGAGGCATCTACGTCTCCGCACGTCATCCGCATCCTGACGATTCACCGCTCGAAGGGCCTGACCCTCGACCATGTGATCGTTCCGATTCTTGAGACTGGCACTACCGATTCGATTTGCAGGCCGCGCAAGGGGCAGCCGCTTTTCGGCGACGGCTGGGCGGTGCAGTCGCTTCCCATGGCCGAAGCACGGCTCAACGCGCAGACGGCCGCGGTCTGGGAAAAGGCCGCTAACGAGCGCGTGATCGAACAGCTTCGGCTCAATTATGTAGCAATGACGCGGGCGCGGAAGTCCACGCATGTCTTCGTCTGCCGCGACTCCCATGACGGTGCGGTCCAGTTCCGAGATCTCGTGCTGAAGCCATTTGCCGATCGGCGTCCGCAGCGCGAGTGTTCTTACGGCAGTCTCGTGTGCGAGCTGGGGACGATGCCGCAGTTCGGACGCAGGGAATCGGAGGAACTTGCACCTTCGGTCTGGACTCATGGCAAGGGGGACAGGCGCGTTGCACATCGTTCGCCATCCACGACTGCGGCCAGTCATGGCAGCGGGTGGAAGACGAGAGCCGCCTCACTCTTCGGCGACGAATCCACGGCGGCTGAGAAGGGGACGGCCGCGCATGCGGAGTTCGCCGCCATGGAGTGGATTGATCCGTCCGCGCCGAAGAACGAGCTGGAACGCGGCATTCTCGCAACCGCCTGGCGTACGGCCTTCATCCGTCCGTCGGAGGCGGCCACGCTGTGGCGCGAGCGGTCGTACGAGCGCTTTGCGGACGGTGTCTGGGAGACTGGACGGTTCGATCGAGTCGTATTCGCGGACGGTGGAGCGGTGGTCTACGACTTCAAGACCAATGCGAAGAATCCTCGTGAAAGTGACGCGGACTTTGCGCGGCGGATGAGCGAGACCTACGCTGGACAGATGGAGGCTTACCGCATCTCGCTGGCAGCACTGACTAACTTGCCAGTCGAATCCATCCGCACCGTGCTCCTCATTCAGGAAACCGGAGCAGCCGTGGAAGTGCCCATTTGACGCATTAACGCTTGCCGCCAGCGAGCGTCTCTGCGCAGTTGAGGTAGTAGGCGCGGACGCGCTCGCAGGCGTTGATGATGTCCAGCTCGCCGAGAACGCGGATTGACGACCCCGGATCCTCCGGCCCGATCCGCCCGAGCTGCACGCGCCGGCATTCGCGGATGTACTCGTGCAGCTCCTTCGACTTCGCCTGCAGCCGCTCCAGATCGACCGGCACGCGCGGCGATCGGATCAGCGGCGAGACCTCGTCCGCGAAATCCTTCACCCGGTCGATGACGTCCAGCAGCAGCGAGGCCGACACGTCCGACATCTTCTGCCCCTGCTTGCGCAGCCGCCGCACGACCTTCAGCACCGTCGAGCACTCGTCCGAAACGGACTCCAGCTCGTCCGTCAGCCGGAGCAGCCGCCGCGCCCGCTCCGCCACGTCGAACGACAGCCGTTTCGACATGATCGACCCGAGGAACTCCGTCACCTCCTTCTGGACGTTGTCCAGAATGTCCTCGCGGTGGACGATGTGCTTTTCGACATCGTCATCCGCCGTGCCGGCGACGACGCGGCGCGCGCAGTCCAGCAGGTCGAGGTCGCTAGCCTTCATGAACTCGATCTCCATCATCGCCTGGTCGCACGCGATGACCGGCGAGAGCTTCGCGCCGATCTTCAGCGCGGAAAGGTGCGGCTTCTCGTTCTCGGGCTGGTGTACGAGCCGCTCGATGAGCTGGGCGAACGGACGCACGAACGGGAAGAGCAGCAGACCGCGGCAGACCGCGAAGACCGTGTCGGTGACGGCAATCGGCGCCATGATGTGCGTCAGCGCGCGGACGGGATGCCCCGACACCGTGATCGTCTCCGCCACGTTCCAGTTCGGGAAAAGCGTCTGCCCGAACCAGACGAAGGCCGGAAAGAACCAGATGAACACCACCGAGCCGATGACGTTCGACAAGGTGTGCGCCAACGCCGTCCGCTTCGCGTCCGCCGTCCCGCCGAGCGCGGCGATCCAGCCCGTCGCCGTCGTGCCGACGTTCGCGCCGAAAAGCACGGCGATGGCGACTTCGTAGGAGATCAGCTGCTGCGAAGCCAGCGTCATGGCGATCGCCACTGTCGCCGCCGAGGACTGCACCACGGCGGTGAAGGCCGCCGCCGCCACGGCGACGAGCGCCGCGCCGACGATGGTCGAGGCGTCCATCTTGGTGAAAAGCCGGGAGATGTCCGGATTCTCGCGGATCGGCATGACGCCCTTGGACATGAAGTAAAGCCCCAGGAAGACGAGTCCGAGCCCGATGATCGTCAGGCCGATGTGATGCACCTTTTCGCCGCGGAAGAAGAAGTACATGGTCCCGCCGGCCGCGATGCCGATGAAGCCCAGCAGCTGCGGATCGGGCGCGTGGGCGATGATCCACACCGTCGCCGTCGTGCCGATGTTCGCGCCGATGAGGACGTTGATCGCCTGCGGCAGCGTCAGGAGCGCCGTCGACACGAAGCCGACGAGCATCACGGTGATGATCGAACTGGACTGCACCAGCATCGTCGAGACGATGCCCGTACCCACCCCGACGATCCGATGGCTCGTCGCGTTGGACATGAACTTGCGCAGTCCGCCCCCGGCCGCGGCCTGAAGGCCCTCGGAGAGGTGCTTCATCCCCAGCAGGAAGAGCCCCAGCCCCCCGCAGACCGTCACCAGAATCGTTGCAACCGTTTTCAGCGTCTCCGACACAGCCACCTCACTGTCTTTTCAATCCGCCACGGATAGAACATCCCGTACATGCCGACGACGGCGTACAGGTAAAGCGCCGCCACCAGCACCTGAGCCCACGAAAACTGCCCGGCCGGCGGCACGAGCCGCCGCGTCACCTTGAACGCCTCGGCCGGCATCAGCATGAAGATCCCCATCAGCGCGCGGCAGGAGAGGTTCTTCGGCATCCAGATGAAGGTCAGGTAGACGAGCACGGCCGCCAGCACCCAGACGAACACGCCGCCCGTCTGCGCCTTTAAAAGCAGCGAGTCGAAGACGTCAATGCCGACCGTGTCGCACTCGTAGGCCGTCCACAGCCAGCCTGCGGCAGTCAGCGCGAGCGCCGCTTTGCGCGAGGCGAAGAACCGCTCCGCCGCCGCCAGCGTCCGGGCCGGCGCGAAAAGGACGCCCGCGACAAAAGCCAGCAGCGGCACGAACGTCACCAATGTCCAGAAGAAAACCATACGTTCCATTCGCCTCCGTCAGCGCCCGGTGATCTTGATGAGGAAGAAGTCCACGACCCAGAAGATCTGCCGCAG
Source organism: Kiritimatiellia bacterium (assembly GCA_045628545.1). Lineage (GTDB taxonomy): Bacteria > Verrucomicrobiota > Kiritimatiellia > RFP12 > UBA1067 > UBA1067. The sequence continues at coordinate 13,650 of JAZQPI010000061.1, read as the reverse complement.
CAGCCAGTTGCCGAGTTTCTCCTCCATCGGAATGTCGCTCGCGAAAACATCGTTAGCCTGCTTTACGACGGCGGGAACGACCACGTTGAGCTCCAGGCCCCACCACCGTGCGAACCGTTTCCACGAGTCGCATACGCCGATGATCGGTTCGTTCTTCGCCAGCATCAGCTTCGCCCCGGCCAGAGTGATGACGTAACCGTCGGTGCACCAGGCGTTTTTCACGCGACGGATGCCCGGCTGGAGGCCGCTCACGTCGATGCCCCACGTATTGAGGATGTAGACCTGGGGCTTCGCCGGGTCCATCGTCCGCTCAATCTCGGCAAGCACCTCGAGCGCACGACGGTCGACCACGCTGTCGTCCTCAAAAATCAGCGCGGCAGGGACATTACCATCCACCATCTTGTGATAGATGGCGTTGTGCGACAGGGTGTCGCCCAGCTGCTGAGGCGTCATCCGCTTCCTCAGCGCGATTAGCGACCGGACCGGGCTAAACACCTTCCTCAGAGCCTCGCCCTTGAAGTCCGCGCCGACGATTCCCTCGAAGCGCTCAAAGGCGATTCCCAGCGGATCCAGCTGCTTGTGCATGAACTCAAGCCGCTGCGGATTCCAGGACATATTCACAACCCAGGTTTTCAGCATGTCATTTCTCCCAGAGTTCCCGCACCCACGGCGCGGGCTTGGTCCATGTGTTGAGGTGCCGCCCGCGATAACCGGCGATCGCCTCCGTCGGGGAGGGGTTGCCGTGAAAGCACAGGATGCGGGTGTCGGGGTTGAGCCGCGGCACGAGGAAATGGTTGAGCGGCCAGGGCCAGGTGCAGCTGCGCTTGAACGAGCGCACGAAGTTCTCCGGCCAGAAGTTGACCTTGTCGAAGCCGACCGCATGGGTCATGTAGGCCTGCTCCGTCGTGTAGATCCGGTCGTCGAGCGCCGTCTCGATTTCGCGCATGAACGTCCGGTAAATGTAGTCGCTCGCCTCCCCCGCGTCAAAGCGGAAGCAGCTGGAGTTGCCGCAGAACGGCGCCTTGCGGAACAGCGTCTTGCGCCACTCGACCCAGTTGTGGATGATGCAGAAGCGCCCCGGCAGGTAGTCGAAAAAGCAGTCGAGGTCGCCGACGATCACCTGGTCGATGTCGAGGAAGAGCGTCGGACCCTCCAGCTGCGCGAAGCCGTTCCGGAAGACGAGCAGCTTCACGTAGATGTTCGGCCAGCGGTCGTACCAGCCCATGAACTTCATCCCCTCCGGCTTGCCCGGAAACGGCTGCGCGTCGATCCCCTCCTCCAGCCCCGACGGATCGTCCGTCACGCACACGAAACGGAACGGCCGGTGCAAATGCGCGCGGACGCCGCGGTAAAGGCGATTCACGTACGCGGCGGAATAGAGCGTCCCCCACTTGAGGCAAAGGACGTTGTTCATTTGACAAGCTCCCTGTAGACGGCCATAGTCTTGTCTAACATTATATCATAATTATAGAGCGAAATGACCGCCTCCCGACGGGAAATCGCACCGCAGGCTTCGACCTCGGACATGATTTCCGCGACGCCGCCGAACCGCCGCGCGAGGACCGGCTTGTCCATCGCGTAGGCCTCGGCTACGGACAGCCCGAACGACTCCGGCTTGGTGACGTTGCCCGAAACGACCTCGTCCGCCAGCGACAGGCACTCGGGGACCTTGGCCTGCGGTCCGGCGAAAACGACACGGTCGGCGACGCCGCGGTCCGCGGCGAGCTGCCGCAGCGCGGCCTCGTAACCAAGATGATGCCGGTCCGCCCCGCCGACGATCACCAGCTTGCGGTCGTCCGGCAATTCGCGGATCAGCGCGTCCAGCCCCTTCACCGGCGTAATGCGTCCGAGCGCCATCCGCACGCGGTCACCGTCCCGCAGCCCCCACTCCCGCCGCTTCGCCTCCACGAAGGACGCGTCGAGGTTCGCGGGATCGAAGCGCTTCGTGTCGACGGCCGGATGGATGACGCGCAGCCGGTCCTCGTCAAGCGGATAGTGCGCCTTGAGGAAGTCCGCCAGGAACCTCGACGGCGTCACCACCCGGTCGCCGCGCGTCATGACGGCCGAATAGCGCGAGACGGAGTTCGCGCCGTGCGCATAGGTGATCCAGGGCAGGCGGAGCGTCCGGTTCGCCCAGACGAACAGCCACGCCGGCACCCGCGAATGGGCGCAGACGAGGTCGGGGGCGAGGTCGCGCAGCAGCCGGCGCAGCCGGAGCGCCCGCGCGAAATAGGTGAGCGGATTCTTCGACTTGAGGTCCAGCGTGAAGTGCCGTCCTCCAGCCCTCTCGATCTCCGCGGCGAGCCGTCCGCCGCGCGACACGACGAAGTTCTCGACTCCCGCGCCGACCAGCACGCGGTTCAAGTCGCGGACGACGCTTTCGACGCCGCCCTGCTCCATCGCCGGCAAGAGATGAACGACTCTCATCGCGCCTTCGCCTCCCGTTCCGCCAGTGTCGCGAGATCCTCGGGACGCGGCCAGTTGTTGAAGAAATGGTAGTTCATCACCCAGCACGACGGATGGCGGCGGACGATGCGTTCGAGGTCCCGCGCACAGCGCTGCGTCGTCGCCCAGACGTCCCGCGCCGCCTCCGGGGGAATCACGTCGACGACGTCGCACCGGTAGGCCGGCCCCGGACCGTCCGGCAGCGGGCGCGACCAGGCGACCAGGACCGGCGCCTTCGCCTTCGCGGCGAAAAACGCCGGCGCGGCCGACACGCAGATGGGATGCCCCAGGAACCGCACCCACACGCCGCCTTTCTTCGGACTCACGCTCTGGTCGACGAGCAGCCCCAGCGACTTGCCGGCGCGGATACCGGCCATCAGCGGACGGAAAGCCCCCTCGGCCGAAACGATCTCCTGTCCGATCGAGCGCCGCGCCCGCATGAGCAGCCGCGTCATCCCCGCCGTCCCGATGTCCTTGGCGACGGACATCATCGGATGCCCCTCCAGAAACGCGAGCTGCGAAAGGATCTCCCAGCAGCCGATGTGGCCCGAGACCGTCACGGCGGGACGGTACGTCGCCAGGAGCCGCCGGCCCTCCTCGCTCATCACGCCCGTCTCGGCGCAGCGCGCCCGCGCCCGGCGGAAGGTCCAGAAGGCGTAGCCGACCGTCCGCACCATGTTCCGATAGGAGCGCCGCAGGACCGTCCGCTCCGCCGGCGTCGGATCGAACGCCGCGCGGTCGACGTCGAACCGGAGCACCCTCACCGTGTCGCGCTCCTTGCCGCGCACGATGCGCAGCGTCTCCAGCGCAAAGCGCCGTCCGCGGCGGTCGCAACGGTACAGGACGGCGGAAAGAAAGTCGCAGACGCCGAACAGCGCGCGTCGCGACAGCCACGGCAGGACGGCCAGTCCGAGGCCGATGCCGAGCCATTCGAACGGCGCCAGGAGCTTCGCCTTCAGCTTTCGAGTTTTGCGCGACATCTGCGGAGGTTCCTCCAGTTGGTAAAATCGTAAAACGGCGCCAGCAGCGGTTCCCGCGGCGGCGTCTGCCCCACCGCGCGCATGGCCGCGTGGTAGAGCTTGCGGTACGGCCGGTGACACGTCTTCCACGGCTTCTTCGGCCCCCAGAAATGCAGGATGGCCGGACGCACCGCCGCCTCCAGGCACTCGCGCGGCGGATTGCCCTGCCAGTATTTCGCGCCGACGTCGCCGCGGGCGAAGGACTTCACCAGCCGATCGTGAAAATTCCAGCGCAGCGGCAGCAGCCGCGTCCGCCGCCAGTAAAGCGCGTTCCAGGCGTCCTGCTCGATGCGGTCGGCAATGGCATAATGCGCACGATACCACGCGACGATTTTCTCCCATGTCCGCTCCGCGCGGCACGCCGCGGCATTGAAGACGATCGTCCCCGTGTTGAAATAGCGTTCGACCTCCGGCGGCAGGATGCCCTTGCCCCAGACGGCCTCGGTGATGACGGGGTCGCCCCGTCCGTATTCCGCCACTGCGGCGATCAAGTCGTTGCCGAGCTCCAGCTCGAACAGCGGCGAGAGGTCGTCATTCACCAGCATGTCAATGTCGAGATGGACGATGTTGCCGGTCGCGTCGGCGATCAGCTGCGGCGCGAAAATCGGCGTCCAGGTGAAGACGTTCCACCGCGACCCTTCGCGGTGCAGGAGCACGTCGGCGAACGGCTCCAGGACCTTCTCGACGTTCAGATAGCGCACGCTCGCGCCGGGGAACGCCGCGACGACCTCGGCCAGGGCGCGCTTGTTCGCCTCCGAATGGCCGCCGAAGCCCTCGAACACGTTGATGCGCAGAGGCTCGCGCCCACGGTAGTGCGAGAGCAACGACCACACCGTGACGCGCAGGAACTTCGCGCCTTGATCATCGCAAGAAAAGGCCACGTCCCTCATCGTCCCGCCTTTCGGTCGCCGCGCAACAGAAAACGCGCGCCGGCAGACGCCGGCGCCCCGCCGCCCGAAGGCGCGGACAGGACGATGAAAATCGATCTGGTCATCATGCTACCATTATACCAAAAAAAGGTTGCAAGGTTGAAAAGTCGAAGGATCTAAGGGACAAAACACCGTACCGTCGGCGTCTCTTCGTCATTCATTTCCTTGCCATACAAGACATCATCTTGTCACCTGCAATAATCAGGTGGTCCAGCACCTCGACGCCAAGCGTTGTCCCCAATCGCATCAATTCATCCGTGAGTATCTTGTCCTGGACGCTGGCGGTCGGATCTCCGCTCGGATGGTTGTGCGCGACAATCACGGCCTTCGCATCGACCTTCAACGCCGACGCGAAAACCTCCCCGACCTGAACCGCCGCCGTCCGATGATCGCCAAGCGAAACAAGTATCGGAGCCGAAATGACGCGGCGCGAATTGTCGAGCGGCAAGACGAAAACGCCCTCGGCGTCCTTGACCACCGGGATTGCCGCCTTGAAGATCCGAACCGCATCCTCCGCACTTGCCACCTTCTCGCCTTCCGCCCGTCCGAGGACATCTGCCGCGCTCACCGCCGCAGAAAGCGCAGTCGGCATCTGCCACATGCCGACATTCCCCCTGCAGGGAATCGGACGCTCGAAGGCAACAACACCCGATAATTCCCACCAGTAGCCATACCCCTCGTCCCACGGGAGGGACGCACTTCCGCGCGTCCGCACCTCGTCTTCAAGAACCAGATCATCACGTCCCCGCGCCGAATAATCAACGCAACCAACAATCTTCCCCGGCCACTCCTCGACATCGCTCCACGCCGGGATCAACGCGAACTGATCGGATGGCAATACCTGCGACGCCCACTGGACGAATGCTCCGAACTCCTCCTTGCGGAAAGACTTTGAACAGCCGACCGCGCAACGCCCATTCGCCGGACACGGCATCATGCTCCGATTCTCAACACGCTTGATCCCAAGCATGATGAGAATCGCGTACGGACCGGTACAGGTGAAGGCGTTGGTAATCATCTCGTCGTCCTCTTACCAGCATGAAACTTCGGGCCACGCCATCATCGAAGCGAACACCTCGTTGGTTCGCGAGTCGGGACAATCGTCTTGGTGCGCCCCGCACCGGGGGCAGACCAACAAGCTCTTGGGATGGATGTAATTTGCCTCGCACTCGCAATCCCAGAAATGCATGGTCGTAGGAAACCTGTTTACATCCTTGAGGATGTAATTCTCGTCCCAGTATTCGATGTCCACTCCCTTGCACATTTGATATTGCGATGCGATTCAAATTACCTATTAATCGGCAACCTCGCCAGCATTTCGGGAATGTTGAGGGGATCAAAAGTAGAACAGGCGAAGCACTTCTTGCCGAGATAGTTCAGCGACGCGCCAATATGAATAACGCTCGCATTGTCGATGATCAGAAAACGGTCATGAAACTTATCCGTGGTCTTAATCACGAGCGAATTCGCGTACTGGAGATTAAACTGATTCACGTCAACCGCGTGAAGCAATTTCGCTCCTCTTGGGCAATTCACCACCGTCACACGAACCCCCGCCCGCTTTTGCGCAATAATCGGCAAAACAGAATCGTCGAAGTACGGATCAATAATGATCAGCTCCTTCTTTGCCGAACGAATGAACTTCTTCATCTGCGCAAAGGCATCGTAAAACTGCCCATCGAAGAATATCTTCTGCGGTGGAAAGGTCTTGTCTTGCATCGCGTCGAGAATCAACTTGAACCGTTCTTCGTTGTGCAACTGATTCGCATCGTTCTTTGCCTGATCCAAGATCTGTCGGCGCTCGTTCGCCTCTACCCTAGCTAAAAGCGGGGCAAGAGATGCCAAAGTTCGACGCATGGCGACAAACGCATCCATGATGCGAATGCTCACACCGACAGCAATTGGACTTTTCAAAACCGTAGCGAGCATCGCTACGCCCTGCTCCGTAAAAACTGCTGCCGTCCCTGGGTAATGCTTCTTCTTCTCGGACTTATCACAATTTGTGATAAGTTCATCCATCTCCGATTTCGTAAGCTGAAAGCGAAATCTCTGCGGAAATCGTTCCTTATTTCGCTTAACCGCCTGATTCAGGACACGTGTCTCAACACCGTACAATCCCGCAAGTTCCCAGTCAAGCATCACCTGCACTCCTCGAACGGTTAGGATTCGTGACCTAATATCAACTTCCGTACAGGGCGTCTTTGCCAGAACATTCTTACTTTCAGCCATAAGCCACCTCCATGCTACGCTGCTTGCAACGAGAACCCAGCATACACCACACCAAATTCTGTCTTGATCATCTTCCCGACGAACTGAGCAGTAAAGACATACCGCTCGGCCTTCACATTGGCATAAAGCCACAGTTCGCGGATCCTGGCGAAATCGGCGGGCTGAGGGCAGCCCGCCCTACCGTCATCTTCCCTCACTGGCCAGTTGTACACCCCGTTTTTCTTGATCCATTCAAGTTGTCCGGTCTTGTAATTGCCGACAACAACGACATCCGATGCCGTTGCCGAGTCCTTTTTAGGGGCTACTTTTCGCTTCGTGTGTTTAATTGCCATCTTGAGATCCTTTTCAAATCAGCAGCAAGCTCCCTCATCTACGCCCCCGCTTCTTTCCCGGATACTTCTCGCTGATGTCCATTCCAAGATCCCAGCAGAACTCGATGCTCACATCCGGCCGGACAGGGCGTCGATCAGGTCGCACAGCCGCTTGTAGGCGACGGACAGGTCGTCGTTCGTCACCTTGAACATGTACTCGTCGGCGCGGGCGATTTCGCCTTCGGCGTTCGCCAGCCGGCGTTCGATGACCTCCGGCGCGTCGGTGCCGCGGCGTTCAAGCCGGTTGCGCAGCTCCTCCATGTCCGGCGGCAGAATGAAGATGTCGACATAGCCGAGCTTCATCAGATCGTTGTTCGGCAGATTCCGCACGTACTCGCGCACCTTCGCCGCGCCCTGGACGTCGATGTCGAGGATCATGGAGTTGCCCTCGGCCAGCACCTCCTGAATGGGCGCCTTGAGCGTGCCGTAGTAGTTGCCGTGCACTTCGGCGTATTCGATGAAGGCGTCTTCGCGGATCAGCTCCTCGAAACGCTCCTTCGTCTTGAAGTGATAGTCGAGACCGTCCTCCTCCTCGCCGCGCGGCGCGCGCGTCGTGCAGGATATCGAGTAGACGATGTCACCGTACTCCTGGAGGAGCATGTCGATGAGCGTCGACTTGCCGCATCCAGAAGGCGCGGACAGAACGATGAAAAGCGGTTTGGTCTTCATGTCACCTTATACCTTATGTCCAGTTCCCCGTTACCGAGTCGCGCCTTCAGAAACCGTCTCCATCGCGACCTTCTTCATCAGGGCCGCCTGTTCGGGCGCGATGAAGTCGGGAACGTAGGCGCACGTCGTCACGTCGACACCAAAGAGCTTGGCCGTCCAGACGAGCGACTGCAGATATTCTCCGCTCTCGGAAAGGTGAAACCCGTCGCACGCCAGCACCCACTTGCCGTCCTCCTGCCGGCGGAACTGTTTTTCGACCGGCTGATCACGTCCGCCGACCACGTCGCCGCCCAAGGAGTTTTCGGTATAGACGACCGGCAGTTCGCGCCGCCAGCGCTGAACGGCCGCGCCCATCGGAATGATGCGCAAGCCGTACTTCGCCGCGAAATCCGTGTACGCACCGTGGAGCGCCGCGTACATCATGTTCTGGTCGATTCCCCAGGTCGGGAAGCGCCAGTCCCAGGGCGTGTAGCTCCAGGTCTCCTGCAACACGATCTCGGCCTTCGGGGCGAGCGCGCGGATCGTTTCCACCAGGCGGTCGCCGTAAGGATGGTAAGAGCAGGGCTGCCAGCTCAGATGGCTCCCCTGCTGAATCGTGACAATGTCCCAGTCCGCAAGCTTCAGCGCCTCCAGGATGCCGATTGACTGACGTCCGATCTGCGGACCGCGCGCACACGTGGAGTTCGCGTTCGTCACGCCGTCGATGCGATAGTCGAAGGCGTAAGGCGCGTAGGCGGCGTCAATCCGGTTCGACTCGACATTGTGCCAGTGGCGGTCCAGCGTGCAGCCGCCGATGTACAGCGAGGCGAGGTCGAGCTTCAGCCCCATGGACTTGGCGACCGCGGGCATGTGCACGACATTGCAGACCGAAAAGCTGTTGCCGATCATCAGCACCTTGAGCGCCTTCGGGCCCGCTGCGGTCTTCGCCGCTCCGACCGTCGCATTTTCGCCCGTCGCCAGGCACCCGGTCAACGCCCCCGCGAGAACCGCGCCCAAGGTCAAAACCGTCTTTTTCGCCATCATCGCCATTAGTCCTTTCTTTTTGTATCGAACTTTTGTATCGAAGCTTACGGCAGCTCCTGAAGCCCGTGCATCGATTTCCACTATTTTACCAAATTTCGCAGCATTTGCGGGTGTAAACCAAAACCTCTCATTGCACATTCGCCTTGCATTTGATATAATCGTCACAACCTCACGAAAGCACAACTATAACCATTATGAAAAAACTCATGTTTCTCGTTTTGCTCGCCGGTGTCCTTTCCGGCTGTGCAACGGTCGAATTGTCGTCCCCGGGTTCTCTGGCGGGCGTGGACGTGAAGGGGGCTCGCGGCAAAGCCGACAAGATGCTCTTCCTTTCTAATGAGGGCTACTACTTCCTTCAGACCTTCCCCGTGGTCTGCGGTGACATCACCTGGAACACGAAGGAAAAGGAGATCGAAGGCGGCAGCGCGTTCTTCTCCAACCAGCTCGACGGCGACCTGCTGATGAAGGCCTTTTACAACTATGCCGAGCGCGAGAATTGCGATGTCGTCGATGTCGTCATCCATGACCGCAGCGAGTGCAAGGTCGGTCTCTTCGGGCTCATGGACTGGTTCTGCACCATCTTCGGCTACAATTCCGTGGCGCTGTCCGGCGTTCTCCGCCCCCGCAACTGAGAAAGGATTTACCAGCCATGAAAAACCGTGTTTATTCCGTTCTTTTCGTCCTCCTCGCGGCAGTCCTCTCCGGGTGCAGCTCGTACACCGTGATCGGCAAGGTCAACTCGCCTTGCAAGACGGACGACGGCGTGACGCCGGTCGCCGCCGTCGAGGTCTTCAACATCTCCTACAAGCTCTTCGGCGTCCTGCCGATTTCCTCCGGCGACACGTGGAAGTCCGGCCCCTATGCGGAACGCGACCTGTGGAACACCACCTGGTTCGAAGACAGGGCGACGATTGACGAAAACCTCGCCTCCGTCCGCCAGGCGCTGAAGGAGGTCGGCTCGAACAAGGTGGTGAACCTCGTCAACGACACCGACAGCTGGTCGTTCTGGAGCTGCTTCTTCGTCAAGCGCACCGTGGTCAAGACGACCTGCACCGTGGTGAAATAGGGCTGAAGGCGGGAGTCTTGAAAGTCCTGTTTCTTTTTATTGACGGCGTCGGACTGGACCGCAAGTCGGCCGAGAACCCGGTCAATCCCGAGGTCTGTCCGGCGCTCTGCCGGCTGATCGAGCAGCACGCGAAGCCGATCGACGCCTGCCTCGGGGTCGAGGGCCTGCCGCAGTCCGCGACCGGACAGTCGACGATGTTCACGGGCGTGAACTGTCCGCAGGCCGTCGGCCGTCACTGCGAGGGCTTTCCGGACGCGGCGCTGCGCGAGATCATCACGCGCGACAACCTCTTCCTCCAGCTCAAGCGCCGCGGCAAGCGCGTCAAGTTCGCCGACGCCTATCTCGTCGATTCGCCCGACGAGCTCGTCGCGCAGCGGTTCAAGTCCGTCACGACGGTCATGGCGCTGACGGCTCCCGAGACGATCTCGACCTTTGCCGACCTCTCGGAGGAGCGCGCCCTCATGCAGGACCTGACGCGCGAGACGATCCAGGAGAACTATCCCGACATCCCCGTCATTCCGCCGCAGCGCGCGGCCGAACACCTCATCGCGCTCGCGCGCGAATACGACTTCACGCTCTTCGAGTTTTTCCAGACGGACATGTCGGGACACACGATGGACTACGTGCGCGCCTGCGCGGTGCTGCGCGTCTACGACCGTTTTCTCGCGGCGCTGCTGCGCTACATCGAGCCGTCCGGGCTCACGCTGGTGATGACGTCAGACCACGGCAACGTCGAGTCGATGGCGGTGCGCGGCCACACGCGCAACCCGGTGCCGTTCATCGCCTACGGACCGAAGGAGCGCTTCATCCGCGACCGCGTCCAGTCGCTCGCCGACATCACGCCGGCCCTGCTGGCCGCCTATGACGCCGAATGAGGCCGCGGCAGTTTGAATTTGCAACACAGTCTAAAAGGAGGAGGACGCTCAAAATGAAAATCGGAATCTTGTTGACCGGAACGGTTGCCGTCGCGGTCCTGTGCGCGGGAACGGCGTATGCGGTGGAGTCGCAGAGCGACATCCTCGACCGCGCGATGAAGCTGGCCGCGGCCGGGCAGGGCGCTGGCGCCACCAACGCTGCTGCCGCGACCGAGACCTCGCTGCGTCCGGTGCGGTGCTACGCCCGCTATGCGGAACTGACGGCCGCCGAGCTTCAGCCGCGCGACTTCCTGCGCGAATTCCTGCGCCGCCAGGCGGACGGCCTGACGGGCAACCGCATGAAGATGGGCTATCCTTTCGACAGCTGCCTCTTCCTCGGGTCGATCACGAACGTCCATTTCACCGAGGGCGTCTACCACGGCACCGACATGGCGATCAACGATCCGACCTGGTGGCCCTACGAACAGGCCGCCTACCAGTTAGACGGCATGATCCGCGTCGGCCAGCTCGTCGGACGGAAGGATCTGACGGACGAGGTGAAGGCGAACATCGACTGGTTCGTCTCGCATCCGGACGAGAACGGCACGCTCGGCCGCCGCTACGGCTTCGCGGCGCTGAACGACTGCGAGTGGCCGTTCGTCGTCTTCTCGCGCGCGGTGATGGCCTATCTCGAACTCCATCCCGAAGACGAGCGCGTGATCGCGGCGATGGAGCGCCACTACGCGTCGCTGCGCGAGATGCTGGCGAAGTCAGGCGGCCGCGTGCGCCTCGCCTACGAGGGGGCGCTGAAGTTCGCCGAGCGGACGGGCGACTCGCGCTTCGTCGACGATTTCGTCGCCAACCTCTCGAAGGACTGGAACCTCTCGACGAACCGCATCCTCAAAAGCTTCTGCCGCGTGTGGAACCACGGCGTCTCGCACAGCGAGGACGTCAAGCTGCCGGCGCTCGCCTACCTCTACACGGGCGACGAGACCTGGCTCAAGGCCGGCAAGCGCCTCGTGGAGCGCACCTTCTACTACAACGAGCAGCCGTCGGGACAGATCAGCGCGAACGAGTTCATGTCGGGACACGATCCGCGGCAGGGCTTCGAGACGTGCGTCGCCGCGGACATGCTGTGGGCGCTCGGCTACTACCTGCAGGCGGACGGCGATTGCGCGATCGCCGACCGGATGGAGCGCATCGCCTACAACGCGCTGCCGGGTGCGCTTAAGAAGGACTTCACGGGACTGCAGTATCTCTCGGCGGTGAACCAGGTCGCCTGCACGCCGTTCGCGAACAACAGCCAGTTCAACTTCGCGGAGTCCGCGTGGCGGCAGTACCGCGTCGACCACTTCCCGCAGTGCTGCTGCGGCAACGTCAGCCGCGCGATGCCGGCGTTCGTTCGGCGCATGTGGATGAAGGACGCGAAGACCGGCGCGCCGACGGCGCTTCTGTACGGACCGAGCGAAGTGAAGGGCGACGGCTGGCGGATCGAGGAGGAGACCGACTATCCGTTCGGCGACCGCATCGTCCTCAAGGTTCATGTGGAGGGCAAAGGCGCGGCGGAATTTCCGATTACCTTCCGCGTGCCCGGCTGGACGCAGGTCGCCGAGGCGTCGGTCGCGGTCAACGGGCGGCCCGCGAATCTGGCGCTTAAGGCCGGCACGCTCGCGCAGATCGCGCGGGAATGGCGCGAGGGGGACACGCTGGAGCTGAACTTCCCGGCGGCGATCGCGCTCGAGTCGGATCGCAACTGGCACTGGATCCGCCGCGGTGCGCTGACCTTCTCCTACGCCGTTGAGTCCGACGTCGTGGAAGAGGAGCCGGGCAATCGTTTCGGCGCGCTGAACATTCTGCCGAAGGGCGCGTGGAACTACGCCTTCGACCTGTCGAAGCTTGATGTGTCGAAGCTGAAATTAGAACGCCGCGAGTCGGACTATCCGCTGGCGACGCCTTCGCTCGCGATCCGCGTGCCGGTGGCGGAGATTCGCGAGTGGCAGACGCTCGACCAGGAGCGCTTCACGCCCGACGTGCCGCTTTACGTGCATCCGACCGGACGGTCCGCCGAAATCGAGCTGGTTCCGTACGCGACGACGCTCTCGCGCATCACGGCGTTTCCGGACACGGTCCGTCGCGAGCCGCTGCATGTCGTCGCGGCGTATGCGTCGCCGACCTGCTATGACTGGAAGTGGGGCGACCTTGATGACGCGAAGTACACGAATCCCGAAGACAGCTGGACCGACATGGACTTCCGCACCAAGGGGTCGATTCCGCAGCGGACCCCCGACCAGTTCTTCGATCTCGACGGCCATTACCACGAGAAGACGCCGGCGCATTGCGGCAGCATGAAGTACGCGTATCTCACCTTCCGTTTCTGGAGCGACGAGGACACGGAGGCGACGCTGGCGCTGGGGATGAGCTGGTTCGGCATCGCGAAGATGGACGGCGAGGTCATCTACAAGACGGAAGGGTGGGAGCAGACGCAGACCTGGGCGCCGCACTGGATCCGTCACCGGGTGAAGAAGGGCTACAACTACGTCTTCTGCAAGATCGGCTGGCCGGGCCACTGGCCGCAGTGGCGCCGCGAATGGGGCGCCAAGCTCGAAGTGTTCAAGTGACGGTATTCACTTTCTGTTCGGCGGCAGGGAGACGGGGCGGTAGCGCGACGTCATGCCCTCGATCACGCCGACCGTCGAGATGAAATCGTCTGCCGCCGCCGCGGCTTTGGCGGCGCCGGACTCCGCCTTTGCCGCCGCGGCGGTTTTAGCGGTCACGCACGGACAAGTGGCGCAAACGGTCCGGACACCATACCCGGCCGCGCCGCCAAGGGCCGCCAGGACAGCCAGCAGAAGGGAATTTTTCATACGGGGTATTCTACCACATTCCCCTTGCCACCCACAAGGGCGTACTCGGTCAGTCAATACCGCTGGCGCGGTTTTGACCGACCTCGGCATCTGAGCATCTGAGCAAAAGTGCATCTGAGCATTTTCGAATGGTCGAGTCCGAAGCCGCAGTCGACCTTCAGATGTTTCCCATCGACAGAAA
>JAZQPI010000060.1:0-10213 GCA_045628545.1 Kiritimatiellia bacterium | reverse complement strand
TTCGGGAAAAGTCAAGGGGGTCTGGCGGAAAAAGTCGAAAAAACTTTGCGGGCCGCTCCGCCGACAAGGCGAAACGGCCCACAAACGCCGCCCAGAACGGGGGTCAGTCAAAATGACAAATCATGGATTTGGAATCTTTGTTGCAAAACGCATACGAAATTTCACCACATTACTTCGCACACAGCTGCTCGACGATACGAGTCGCGAGACGGACGAGCTCGACGCACGGCCGCTTGGCGTAGTAAGCAGCCGACCGCGCCTCGGGCGCACCCCCCTGCGTCGCCCCCGTGCCGGCGAGCAGTTCGCGGCAGACGTACGATCCGCACTCCGCTTTGAACGCCGCGCAAAGCTCCTGAACCTTCGGATAGACCGCCGCCTTGTCGGGACCGAACTTCATGCCGAGGGCCATCGCCCCGCCGGTCACCGCCCCGCAGACCTCGCGCATCCTCCCCACGCCTCCGCCGAGGCCGCACGACGCCTTCGCGGCCTGCTCCGCCGTCAGGCCGAACTCCTCGGCAAACGCGCCGAAAACCGACTGTGCGCAATTGCAGCCGCTCATGAAGAGCGCTGCCGCCTTTTCCTCACGGTTCATTTCCTGCTCCTTTCCATTTCGCCTCCCTGAAAAACAGGTTCCGCAGCCACGCCTCCAGCCGCCCCATCCGCCGCACCTTGACGCGGTTGCCGCTCGTGGGGACGAGGCGGAAGGCGTGGGGACGGCGTCCCGACAGCACGAGCGGCACGGGATGCTCCGGCAGCCAGCGCCGCCGGTAGTCGGCCCGCGCAGGGGTCTGTCCCCGCATGACGAAGACCGGGTTGCCGTCCGCAAAGTCGATCGTCAGGTCCTCGGCGGCGAACCAGACGCCGGTCCGCCGCGGACGCGCGTCGAGGTCGGCCAGCACCGACGCGAAGAACGCGCGGTAGTCCTCAGGCGTCCGGCCAGAGTTCATGCGCGCGCTCGCGAAGCTTGTACTTCTGGATCTTCTGGGAGGCCGTCATCGGGAACTCCTTCAGGAAGTACACGTACTTCGGGATCTTGAACCAGCTGATGCGGTCCTTGCAGAACGCCGCGACATCCTCGTCGTTCAGCGTCACGCCGTCCGCCGGGATGATGAACGCCGCGGGCTGCTCGCCGTACTTCTTCGACGGACAGCCGACGACCGCCACGTCCTTCACGCCCGGCATCGTGCCCAGGAAGTCCTCGACCTCCTTCGGCGAGATGTTCTCGCCGCCGCGGATGATGAGGTCCTTGAGCCGGCCCGTGATGTAGTAGTAGCCGCTCTCGTCCATCCGGCCGATGTCGCCCGAATGGAGCCACCCGTTCTCGTCGATGCACTTCGCCGTCTGGTCGGGCATGTTGTAATAGCCCTTCATCGTGTTAAAGCCGCGGCAGCAGATCTCGCCGTCCGTCCCGAGCGGCGCGAGGTCGCCGGTCTCGGGGTCGATGATCGCGACCTCGATGCCGGGCAGCGCCTGGCCGATCGTCTGGCACTTGCGCTCGACGGACTCCTCGAAGTAGCGCGTCATCGTCATCACGGGACCCGCCTCGGTCAGCCCGTAGGGGTTGCAGATCTCGCGCATGAACATCTTCGTCTGCGCCTGCTGCATACGGTGCACGGGACAGGCCGAGCCCGACATGATGCCGGTGCGGAGCGAACGGAAGTCGAAGCGGCTGAAGAGCGGATGGTCCAGCATCGCGATGTACATCGTCGGCACGCCGTAGGTCGCCGTGCACTTCTCGCGTTCGATCGACGTCATCACCTGGACGGGGTCGAACTTCTCGAGGAACACCATCGTCGCGCCGTGGTTGACGCAGCTCATCACCCCGAGGACGCAGCCGAAGCAGTGGAAGAGCGGCACGGGGATGCACACGCGGTCCCGCGACGAGAGGTTCTGGCACGCGCCGATCCAGAAGCCGTCGTTGGCGATGTTGCGGTGCGTGAGCTGCACGCCCTTCGGAAAGCCCGTCGTGCCGCTCGTGTACTGCATGTTGACGACGTCGTTGACGTCGACCTCGGACTGCCGGCGCAGATACGCCTCGTCCGAAACCTCGCACGCGAGGGACTTGACCTCGTTGAGCGAGTACATGCCGCGGTATTTCGCGCCGCCGAGGAAGAACACTCGCTTCAGGTGCGGATACTTCTCGCTCTTCAGCTCGCCGCGAGGACAGTCTTTCAATTCGGGAATGAGCTCATTCAACACCTTGATGTAGTCGCAATCCCGGTAGCCGTTGATGACAAAAAGGTTCTCGGCGTCGGACTGCTTCAGGGCGAAGTCGAGCTCGTGGCTCTTGTAGTTGATGTTGAGCGGCAGCAGACACGCGCCGATCTTCGCCGTCGCGAACATCAGCACGACCCAGTGCGGCACGTTCGTCGCCCACAGCGCGACCTTCTCGCCGCGCTTCACGCCGAGGGCCATCAGTCCCTTGGCCACATAGTCGACCTCTTCGCCGAACTCGTACCAGGTGAGCCGGTAGTCGCGGTCGGCATAGACGACCGCGTCGTTCTCGCCGCAACGGGCGATCGTCTGGTCCAGCAGCTGGCCCAGCGTGTACTCGCGCGTCACGGGGAGGTTATGCCAGGGCAGCCCCGTGGAAACCGACTGCGAAAACGGCGCCCGAGCGGGCGCCGTTCCGAAAGGATCCGTCAATTTGAATTCGCTCATAACCTATTATTATATCAAATCTTGCCGCGGTCGGATGAAAAACGCGCGGGAACGCCCTCCGACGCAATCAGTGGATGTTGCCGCGGGCAGGGTGCTTCTTCGCCTTCGGCTTTTCGAGCTTGAGGAACGTGGCGAAGCGCTCAATCGCCTCGGCCGGAACCTCCTCGCCCGTCGTGTCCGGCATTTCGCTGAGGTCCGGGGCCTCGGCGTGGGTGTGGTGGAAGCGCGTCTTCGGGTTCAGCGCCGCGCGCAGCCGCGCCTTGAGGACGTCCAGCCCGTCGCGCGTCGCGCACGAGACGGCGATCGGCTCGACCCCGGTCTCCGCGACGAAGCGCGACAGGTTCTCCTGCGCCTCGGGCGTGTCGAGCTTGTTGGCGACGACCAGCGCCGGTCGCGCCGCCAGCTCGGCCGAATACTCCTCGATCTCCTTCTTGAGCACCGCGTAGTCGGCCCACGGCTCGCGACCGTCCGTCCCCGCCATGTCGATGACGTAGACGAGCAGTCGGCTGCGTTCGAGATGCCGGAGGAACGCGAGCCCGAGGCCGACGCCGCGCGCCGCGCCTTCGATGATGCCGGGCACGTCCGCCAGGCGGATCTGCGCCCAGTCGTCGAAATCGACCGTGCCGACCATCGGGTTGAGCGTCGTGAACGGATAGCTCGCGATCTTCGGAGTCGCCGCCGACAAAACCGCCAGCAGCGAACTCTTGCCGGCGTTCGGAAAGCCGAGCAGCCCCGCGTCCGCGATCGTCTTCAGCTCGAGCCGCAGCCGCCGCTCTTCCGCCGCGCCGCCGGGCGTATGTTCCGTCGGCGCCTGGTTGACGCTGGACTTGAAATGCACGTTGCCGAAGCCGCCCGCACCGCCCTTGGCGACGACGACGCGCTGCCCCGGCGAGGTGATGTCGGCCACCAGCAGGCCGGTCTCGGCGTCGTAGACCTCGGTCCCGAGCGGCACGGGCACCACCAGGTCCTTGCCGCGCTTGCCGTACATCTTCTGGCTCTGGCCGGGGCCGCCGTCCTGCGCGTAGCACTTCGGGTCGTAGTAGAGCGAAAGCAGCGAGTTCACGTGCTCGGAAGCCGCGAACACCACGTCCCCGCCGCGGCCTCCGTCGCCGCCGTCGGGTCCGCCGAACGCCACGAGCGCCTCGCGCCGCATCGACATCGCCCCGTCGCCGCCTTTGCCGGAACGGACCTGCACTTCCACCTGATCGATAAACGTCTTCGCTTTCATAAAATAAACCTGTCAGAGCCTGAACACGTTCCGGTTGAACCCGGTCGTCGTGAAATTGAGCCGCCGCTGGCTGCGCATGACGGACGCCACCATGTATGCGCGCAGCGACGACACCTTCGCGTTGGAGTCGGTAATGTCGAAAATATCCCCGTCATCTCTCATGGTAAGCATTATACCATCATTCAAGTCGACTGTCACCTCCGCCCGCACCCGACGGCCGGAGTTGTGGTCGACGACGGCCATCAGCACCTCCTCCACGATGAGCTGCGCGCGCAGGCAGCGCCGGCGGTCGACTCCGGCCACTTCCAGCCGCGTGGCGACGAGCTGCGAGACCGCGACGATCTCGTTTTCGTCCAGAAACAGGTTGAAGACCGAAATCTGCCGGTCGCGGTCGTGCGGCAGCAGCAGCGGAAAGAGCTCCCGTCCGAACAGCAGCCGCAGATAGACGGCGAACGACAGGACGCTCGCGAGGAAGGACGCCGGGAACCACAGCCAGACCGTCCGCTCCCCGGCCCCGCCGAACAGCGCGACGAAAACGAGGGGCAGCGCCATCCACGCCCAGACGGAAAAGCCGACGGCCAGACCGTCGTAGTCGATGTACTGATAGTAGTTGTTCATCACGTTGGCCAGCATGGCCGGCACGCAGCCGATGGCCGTCAGCCGCACGGCGATCCGTCCGACCCCCATCAGCGCGGGTTCGTCGATGCCGACCGCCGCCAACACCAGCTCGGGGAACGCCGCGGCGAACGCGGTCAGCCCGAGCCCCAGCGTCACGGTATAGCCGATGACGGTGCGCATCACCGCCCGGACGGCCTTGTAGTTCCGCTCGCCGTAATAGACCGAGACGACCGGCTGCGCGGCGACGGCGAGCCCCGACGAGACCGAAGTGACCCCCAGCAGCGCCAGCACTGCGCTCATCACCGGCAGGAGATCGCTGCCGTAATGGAAGATGAGGATCTTGCCCAGGAAGAAAAAGACGATGGCGTCGCCGATGTGCGCGCTGGCGTCGCCGAAGGATGAGGTGCAGATGGTCCAGGTGTCGCGCCAGGAGAAATGCCGCACCAGGCGGAAGGAATTGCTGACGTGGAAGAAGTGAAGCGACAGGACGACGGCCGACGCCGCGAAGCCGAGGACCGCCCCCATCGCGCAGCCGGCCGTGCCGTAGCCGGCCTTGAGCAGCAGGATCGAAGCGACCAGGTTGACCAGCAGCTGAACGCCGTAGGAGACGTAGCAGAGCCTGGCGTCGCCGTCCGTGTAGCAGACGTTCAGGAACAGCACCGCGAGCGGCTCCAGGACCGTGACGGGGATGAACCAGTTCCAGTACGCGCGCGCATGCGCCGCGACGACGGCCGACGGATTCAGATAGCCGAAGAAGGTCTCGCGTCCGACGGCCATCAGCGCGGCCGCCCCGAGACCAAAAACGAGCAGCGTCCAGACGGCCTGGGTGAAGATCTCGGACGCGCCGCGGAGGTCGCACCGGCCCATGCGGATCGAGTAGTTGATCCCCATCCCGCAGCCGATCAGGGCCGAGAGGAAGATCATGCCGTTCATCACGGGCGAAACGAGCGAGACGCCCGCCAAGGCCTCCTCGCCGAGCAGACAGCCCGAAATGACGCTACCGAGGAACCCCATGAGGAATTCCGCGGCGGCGGCGAAACTGGCGGCAAGGAGAAGACTTTTGAACTTCTCGACGCCGAATAGCGAACTCAAGCCTGTCCCTTGAGCGTGCGGAGCGTGGAGAGCACCGTGCCGATGGAGTCGATCAGGCTCTTGGACTCGAAGCGGTCGATGTAGCCGTCGACGAGGAACTTGTCGAGCTTCGCGATCGTGCGCGCGAACTCGTCGCCGACCTGGTGTTCCTCCAGCCAGCGCTTGATGACCCCCGCCTCCTCCGTATCGACGGTGGAATCCTGAAGGATGCCCTTCGTAAGCATCCAGAACTCGGCGCTTTTTTCCTTTGCGTTCAACATAGGGTTAATCTCCTTTTCAAGTGTCAGAACATTATACCAAATCCAGCCGTATCCGAATACCCATCTCCAGTTTTTCGATTTTCTACGCGGCGACTACCGGTCCCAGATGCCGAGCCCGCCGTCCTTGATGCCGGTCGTCTTTCCCAGCCGCACCAGGGCCGGCGGCACGCCGGCGTCCTCAAGGGACCGCTCGCCAAACGCCGGGACCGCCCCGCGGCGGAACTCTGCCCGCTCATCGTCGCTCAACCCCAGTTCGACGCCGATGGCGTTCAGCATCGCCTCCTCCTCGTCCGCGATCCGCCAGTCCGCCTGCGCGACGCGCAGGACGAGTCCGTACAGGAACCGGCAGGCGACGTGGGTCAAAGAGGCCGCGAGAGCCCGCGCGAACTCCCTCGCGTCCCGCCACTCGCGCTGCACCAGGACGAAGTTGCCGACGCACATCGCCTGTTCGGCCCGTGACAGCCCCATGTCGGCGAACATCTTCTCGACCGTCTCGATCTCGTCGGCGGACACGCTTCCGTCCGCCATCGCCATCTGCGCGAGAAGTCCGGAAAACGCCAGCATAAATTCGCCCTCCGACAGCCGCCTGGTCTTGCCGAGCATCGTCTTCAAAAAGTACAGCCGCACGGACAGTCCCGCGACCAGCAGCAATCCGATCAAAATGGCGTATATCATTTTTCTCCTCCTGTTTCATCAAGGACAGGCGACGCATCCGTTTTCCGCCGCAGACGGACCGCGAACGCCCCGTCGCGGCGGGACTGGTGCGGGACGGACTCGTCGTGCGCCTCCACCTCGAAATCGGGATGGCGGCCGACGAAGGCCTGCGCCTGCTCGAAGTTCTCCTCGGGTTCGTTCGAACAGGTCGAATAGACGAGCGCTCCGCCGGGACGCACCGCGCGGGCGGCCAGATCGAGGATCTCCGCCTGCAGCTTGACGAGGTCCGCCAGCTTCTCGGCGCTCCAGTTCCAACGCGCGTCAGGACGGCGCCGCAAGACGCCGGTGTTCGAACACGGCGCGTCCACCAGGACCTTGTCGAACGCGCCGTCCGCAATCTCCGCGTCCGTCAGCGACCCGCAGACGCGCACCGGGACGTTCACGCGGCGCAAGTTGGCCGCAAGCCGCTCGCGCCGCCGCGGATTCACCTCGCACGCCGTGACCTCGGCCCCGCGCCAGGCCAGCTGGACGCTCTTGCCGCCCGGAGCCGCGCAGGCGTCGAGAATCCGTTCGCCCGGCTGCGGATCCACGAGCGACACCGCCAGCGCCGTTCCCGGATCCTGGACGATAAGGCGCCCTTCGGAGAACCCCTCGACCTCTTCGATCCTCCGGCCGCGCTCCAGCGCGACGAAACTGCCGTCGGGACGGGCCAGCCAGGTCTCCGCCGGCTCGTTGTGCCAGCGGCAGAGCGCCTCCGCCCCCTCGTCGCCGTAACGCCCGCGCCACCGCCGCACGAGCGCCGTCGGAAAGCTCTCCCGTTCTTCAAGCGGCGCGGCCGCAAGCAGCGCCTCGAATTCCTCGCGGCGGCGGATGAGGTTGCGCAAGACTCCGTTGACCACTCGGGCGACGGAGGGGTTCCCGCACGCCTTCGCGGCGGCGACCGTCTCGTTGACCGCGGCGAAATCGGGAACCTCCGGCATATAAAGGACCTGGGCCGCGCCCACGTAAAGCAGCGCCTCCAGTTCGCCCTTCGGCCACTTCTTCACCAGCTCGCCGAGCACCTTCCGCAGCGGACGCAGCCGACGGATCGTCGTGTAGACGAGATCCTGCACGAACGCCCGGTCGGGACCGGCCGGCAGCAGCTCCTGCGGAAAATCCCGCGTCGCCAGCCAGCGGACGATGGCGAAAGCCGCCGCTCTGCGCGAATTGCCCGTCATCCCCTCACCCGCGCAGCCGTTCCGCGAGGGCCTTCAGTTCGTCCATGTCCGCCTTGCGGTTCTCAAAGGCGATCGGCTCGCGGCCGAACCGCGGCACGATGTGGAAATGGACGTGCTTGACCGTCTGTCCGGCCGCCTCGCCGTTGTTCTGCAGAATGTTGAAGCCGTCGCAGCCGAGCCGCTCCTTGATCTGCGCGGCGACCTTCTTCACCCGCGCGATCACCGCCGCGAGCACCTCGTCGGGCGTGTCGAGCAGCCCCTCCGAATGCGCTTTCGGGATCACCAGGGTGTGGCCCTTCGCGAACGGATTGATGTCGAGATAGGCGACGACGAGATCGTCCTCGTAGACCTTGAAGCTCGGAATCTCGCCGTCGGCGATGGCGCAGAAAATGCAGTCGTTTCTCATTTCGTTTTCCCTTTCCGCAAGACCTTCACGGCCTCAGATGTGGTTCGGCGTCTCGATGCCCAGAAGGTTGAGCCCGGTCTTCAGCACCTCGCCGAAAAGCGCGCAAAGGCGCAGCCGCGAGCTGCGGACCGGCTCCTCGCTCTTGAGGATCGGCGCGTTCTGGTAGAAGCTCGAATAGAGCTGCGCCGTCTGGAAGAGGTAGTCGGCGAGGACGCTCGGCTTGTAGGCCTCGGCCGCCCGCACGACCGTCCCCGGGAATTCGAGCAGCTGCAGGGCGAGCCGCTTCTCGACCGGCTGTTCGACGGCGAAGGCGGCGTCCTTCGGCGCCGCGCCGCCGAGTCCCGCGGCCTTCTCCATCAGCGAGCAGACGCGGGCGTAGGCGTACTGGAGGTAAGGGCCGGAGTTCCCCTCAAGCGCCAGCGCCTTGTCCCAGTTGAAGTCGATCGCCGTCGCCGGATCGTGCGAGAGGTCCGCGTACTTCACCGCGCCGTAGCCGATCGCCTCGGCCAGCCGCTCGTCGCCGCCGCGGTCCTTGACGATTTCGAGGGCGCGGCGCTTCGCCTCGGCGAGCAGGTCGTCGAGACGGATGAGGTTGCCTTCGCGCGTCGAAATCGCCTTGCCCTGGTAGCTCATGAGCCCGAACGGCACGTGGACGAGCTTCGTCGTGTAGCCGAGCTTCGCGCAGATCGAGAAGAACTGCTTGAAGTGCAGCTGCTGGCGGTCGTCAGTGACATAGATGATGCGCTCGGGATCGTAGTCCTTCACGCGGCTCCCGACGCAGGCGAGGTCGCTCGTCGTGTAGTTGAAGCCGCCGTCGGACTTGCGCACGATCGCGACGCCCAGCTTCTCGGCGTCCAGATTGACGATCAGCGCGCCCTCGGACTCCTCGGCGAGCCCGGCCTTGAGCAGGCGGTCCACGACACCGGGCATCATCTCGTTGTAGTACGATTCGCCGCGGTAGGTGTCGAACTTGACGCCCAGCTTGGCGTACATGCGCTCGAACTCCCCGATGGAGATCTCGATGAAGCGCCGCCAGAGGGCGAGATTCGCCTCGTCGCCCTGCTGGAGCTTCACCAGCTCGGCACGGCAGGCGTCCTTCCAGACGCCGTCCTCCTCCTTCGCCCGCGCGGCGGAGAGGACATAGCACTTCTCCAGGTTCGCGACCGTGAGGTTCGTGCGCTCCTCCTCCGTCAGGCATTCGCGGTAGCCCTTGATGAGGATGCCGAACTGCGTGCCCCAGTCGCCGAGATGGTTGTCGGCGATCACCTCGTAGCCGAGCGAACGGAAGATGCGGTCGATCGCGCAGCCGATCACCGTCGAACGGATGTGTCCGATGTGCATCTGCTTGGCCGCGTTCGGCGAAGAGTAGTCGATGACGACGCGCTTGCCCGCGCCCGTCTGGGGGATGCCGCAGCGGGGCTGGGAGTCGAGGTCCGCGAGCTGGGAGTTGAGCCAGCCGGTCGAGACCGTGAGATTGAGGAAGCCGGGACCGGCGATCTCCACCTTCGCGAAGGCCGGATCGTCCTTCAGAACGCCGGCGACCTTCGTCCCGACCTCGCGCGGATTCATCTTGAACTTCTTGGCGAGCTTCAGCGCGTCGTTGCACTGGTAGTCGCCGAATTTCGGGTCCGTCGCGGGCAGCACGCGGACGCCGGAGAAGTCTTCGCCGGGAAACGCCTTCTCGAAGGCCATCCTCACCAATCCGTCAAGTTCCATCTCTTATACCCTTTCTTTCTCAATATCACTTGCCGACGTTCAGCGTCTTGAAGCCGATCGCCCGGAGCGCCGCGGCGTCAAGGCAGTTGCGCGTGTCGAAGACGAGCGCCGGCTTGCGCATAGAGGCGTAGACGCGCGTCCAGTCGAGGGCGGAATACTCCTTCCAGTCCGTCATCAGCAGAACCGCGTCCGCCCCTTCCGCCGCCAGATACGGATCCTGTTCGTAAACGACGCCGTCAAGATCCGCCAGATCCTTCCGCGCGTTCGCGAGCGCCTTCGGATCGGTGATCGCGAGACGCACGTGCTCCTCGTGGAGCAGCCTGGCCACCGTCCCCGCCGGCGTCTCGCGCGTGTCGCCCGT
>JAZQPI010000059.1:0-28117 GCA_045628545.1 Kiritimatiellia bacterium | reverse complement strand
GGGAAGTCCGAGTAGGCGTTGTAGAGGAGGATCGTGCGGACGTTCGACTTTCTGCGGGCGAACGACATCACGTAATCGAGATCGAGGGATTCGGCGTCCTCGGCGATGACGAGTGAGTAGTCCTTGTGCTTGGCGAGGAAGCGCGAGACGGCATCCGGGCAGTCGAGCGGGAGGAAGTGGACGTGGCTGATGATCACGCAGTCCTTCGCAATCCCGCTGAAACGGAAGGACTTGATTTCGGTTTTACGATCAATGACCGGATTCCAAATGCCGTCCCTGGTGACGTAGGAGGTCGGGAACTTCTGCGTGAAGAGCCAGTTGAACTGGTCGAAGGCATAGTCCGCGAGGTTGCGGGAGCCGGTCAGGAAGAGAATGTCCCCGCCGTGGCAGTCCGGGGTCTGGGCGATGACTGTCGCGAGGACGGAGGAGAAGGAGGTCTTGAGGGCCCCGCGTCCGCCGGTCACGCGGTAGACCTTCGGGGGATGTTCAAGGTATTTCGTCAAGGCCTTGCGGTGCTTCGGCGGGAGGAGTTTCGTGAGCGGGCCGGGAAGCGTCCTGACGATCTTCGAGACGCCGGTTGAACTGTTGGATTTGGCTTTCATTTTGGTTGTTTCGCAAGTTTGGTTTACGGGCAGAGCCCGTCGGCCCGGAGGTGGCGTGTCATGCAGTCTTCGCACCAGCCGAAGTTGACGGCGTACTCGTTCCACGGGATCGGCTTCCCGCATTCTTCGCAGAGCATAACGTCGGCGGGAGCCGGGTTTCGACTTCCGCCGACGTCTGTTGCGTTGGGCTGGACGGTCATTACTCGACGACGATCCAGTCCTCGGCGAGCATGTCCGTCTGGGACGCGAGCCATCCCATAACGATGCTTCCGTCAGCCGTCTTCATCGTGATGTACGGCATCACCTTCACGGTTCCGCCGTTCTGTTCGGCGTAATCCGCGTTCGGTTTGCCCCAGATGCCCTTCGCGGGGATTTCCTTCGGGCCGTCAACGAGCGGAATGCAGAGCCACATGCCCTTGCCGTTCCAGCCCTTGCGAGCGACCTTCTTGCCGCGCTTCATCGCCTCAATCGCCATGCCGAACGTCATACCGTCGCACGGACGCGCGGCGGCCTCGAACTGCGCCTTGGGACACCATGACTTGTAGCCGTCAGGATAGACAACGAGATACCCTTCGGCTTTCGAGTCCTGTTCCGACATCATTTCGTCGGTCTTTCCCATTGCCTTCATGAAATCGCCGTGCGTCATCTGCTCGGCTTCGACCTGGTGCATTCTGATGTACCTCATTTTTTCCTTTCTTGTTTTTGTGCCTTGGCCTTATTGCCTCGGCGAAATCTTTATTCC
Source organism: Kiritimatiellia bacterium (assembly GCA_045628545.1). Taxonomy (GTDB): domain Bacteria; phylum Verrucomicrobiota; class Kiritimatiellia; order RFP12; family UBA1067; genus UBA1067. The sequence goes on along the minus strand of JAZQPI010000059.1, from coordinate 26,773 downwards.
TGATAGCCAAGTTGCGGATTGAGTTCAGACTTTTTGATTCCCTGGCTGAGTTCAAACACCTCTCGCTCCTGCTCGATCTCTTCTTCGGTTGGATCGGGTGTGTTTGGATCGCACGGCAGCAGCAGATCGTTTCGCATGAGGAATGCCCGGTAAAAGTTCTTGAGCTGCCGATCGTAATCCCTTCTCAAGACCTCGAACTTCGCAAGTGATTCAATCCATTGCGCTTGCGTACATTCGATCTCGTATGTTTTGTGATCCCAGTTGCGAGACCTTGGCTTGTAGTGAGCGTAAAGGTAGTGAGCGTAAAGACCCCAGTCGTCGTTGTTTCCGACGCAGAGCCGCATCAGCTGTACGAATAGCTTTCGCTCCCAGGTGACCTCGAACCTGATCGTGAACCGTTCCTTTGCAACCTCGTTTATGAAATCGGGGCTTATCCCGTACTTGTCCATGAGCTCGGAGAGCATTTGCTCTGCGTTGGCACGTTCACCGTCGACACCCCTATCCGCGAGCGCCTTCAGCTTGCCGAGTCGACGCTTGATCTCTTCAATGTTCATGACGCGTACGGCCCCTTCTTCGTCTCGGCCTTGCCATCCTCCGCGGCCGCCGCGGCGACTTCCGCGAACGTCCAGAACTTCTTGACGTAGGCTTCGCTCGGCCGGTGCGCGACCTCCTCGAGCCAACGGTGGAGGTCCTCGAAGCAGTAGATCGTCTGCGTCCGGTGATCGTCGTCGCGCCAGGCGACCTGGCGGGCCTTGACCCATCCGTCCCGGTAGATCTTCTTCAGCTCCACCTTGCCGATGCTGAACTCTTCGCAGACCGCGCCGGGGGTTCCCCAGCGCATGTCGTACGGGCGCGCCGTCGTCATCTCCATGCCCGCCCCCCTTTCGTTCCCGCCGCGTAAGTCACCATCTGCACTCCCCCCTCCTCTTGCGCTCCTCCGCGATCTGTTCCAGTATCTTCGCCGACATGAAGGGCGAGCCCTTGACCGCGGAACTCGAAAAGTAGTCGAGCCCGCCGATGTTGACACAGGTCGTCTCGCGCCCCTCGATGGCGGTGATTTCGCCGACGATCAGCTCGGACGGCTTCACGAACGAGATTTCGTTTCCTTCGCGCACCGCGGCGACCGCGAGTATCTGGTTCTTCCGGTCGAGGCAGGACGTGAACGTGTAGACATAGCCGGGGCAGAACTGTATCATTTCGCGCCCTCCCCCATCTTGCCGTCCGCGTCGCGGACTTCTGCAAGCTTCTTGAACAGGTCTCCGAACTCGTCCAGCATCGAGCGGACGACCCGCCCGAACTCCGCGTCGCGGTAGAGCTGCTCCTGGTAGCGGCGCGAGCCCTCCGCCTGCGCCGTGCGGTACTTCTTGTCGGCGCGGTGCTTGTGGCTCCACCGGCCGATCCGCCCCTTGTCCGGCGTCCGCGCGTCCTTGCGCCGTTCCGCCCCGCCCCGGGCCCCGGCCCGGAGCGGATCAATACTCCGGACCGGGGCCTGCTTGCATGTGCTTCCAGGGCACCCCGCGTGAGTCGCGCTTTTGCGCTTCATTAAAGTCTTTTTCATCCTCGGTCTCCTCGTTTTGCAAGCTTCCGGCCGTATTCAACCAGCAGTCCGCCGATGCTCGTCTTCTCGTCGACGGCGTTCCACTTCCTGATCGCGTTGTAATGCCAGAACGCTTGCGCGTCTTCCCGCGAGTTCAGGTACCGTTCGGCGCATGCGATCACATAGTCCTTTGCGTCTTCGAAGTCTTCCGGCTTCACCTGCGCATGATCGTTCGGCCTCCATCCGGGCGTGATGATTCTGCTATAATAAGGATCTTTGATCCAATCATCAGGGAGACCCGACGAATGTACACGCATCAGCTTTCCGATTTCGCAGTCACGCGCAACCGAACTGCGCTCGCCGCGATACAGGGCGCAACCCTTTCGGTCGCAGACCTCGCAGTCGCGTTCCTCGACATCGAGAGATCCGACGGCCCCGCTCTTCAGGACCGTCTCGACGACTTCTCCATCCGCCTCCGGGCCGACGACCGGATTGCCGCCGCCGCGCAATACCTCTCCGGTGCAGCCAAGGCGTTCCTGCAGCGCCTTCTGGATGATTCGGTCAAGCTCATCGACGCTTTCATCCAGCGGGAAGTTTTCGCGAATGAGCTGGAGCATTTCCTCGTGCTGCTTCGCTGCGAGTTGCTCCAGCTTCGCCTGGACGCCCTTGAGCCATCCGATCCGGTCTAAATTGCCGATCCTGTAAACGATCTTCTTCATCTTAGGTCTCCCTTTTTGGTATAATTGCTTTTCATGAACGAAATCCTCGCCCAGTTAATTCCCTGCACGACTTGCGCCCTCATCGTGTTCGCGCTTGAGGAATGGCGTTATCGCCGTCATCGGAAGTCGGACGATCAGCCATGCGTGTCCGTTCGCCTCCGTCTCCGCGATCTCAAGAAGTCCGTGGTCGTCCACAACCACGGCCGCCGCACCGTGTCCGTGGACGAGCTCGGCTTCGTTGACGGCTCCAAGTCCGTCAGGAGCTTCGCCCCCTGCTCCGTGGCGCCGGGCGAGTGCCGCGAGTTCCGATGCGGCCAGACGGATCGCGGCACCGTCCCGTTCGCACGTCTCGCAGACGGGACGCTTGTCGACGGATAGCTTGTAAAACTGCACCGAGAGGATGCCCGACAGGAATATCCCGACGATCTCCGGCCACCTTTCCCTCGCCCATTTCACAAACCTCTTCTTCATCTTTGGTCTCCTCGTTTTTGGTATAATCACGGGTTATGAAAATCAACTACGCCGACGCCGTCTCCACGCTCGCCCTTCTCCTCGCCTTCTGTTCCTTCGCCTACTCGGTCTGGAGGGACCGCGAGAGCGTCCGCCGCGACAACGAGATTCGTCGAGCCGCCGCCGAGCGGGACAAGCCCCGCGCGACTGTCTGCTGCATTCGACGACATGCGCCGCTCGGAGAGCCGGTGATCCGCGTCGCCAACGTCGGTCTCGTCTCCTTCAGCGTCTCGTCCGTGGGATTCTCCCGCGGCGGCCGAGAGCTTCCGGTCCCGACTGTTCCGCGGCTCATCGAACCCGGCGGAGTCCACGACTTTCCCTTTCACTGCTCGATCCCTCCTGGCAAGGCGTTCGTTCGCCTCGCGCAAGGCGCTCTTTTCTGCGAAGTTTAGGATGACGGCAACCGTCGCCGCGACGAGAGTCGAGCCGCTGAGGATCAACCCAACCCAGTCGTGTCCGCGTCGCGGCATTTCGTCACTTCTTCCTTCCATCTTCATCCTCGGTCTCCTCACTCAGGAATGACCTTCACACCGCATCCTTCCAACATGCGTTTGATTTCCCTACCGGCAGAGACGCTCTCGATGTCAACGATCTTGAACAATCTTTTGCCTCCCCTCCAGACTTCGATCGACTTCGCTGGCTCGCCTGTCAGATAGCGACCGTAATCGTCAGTCGCTGGGTTAATATAGGCTTCCATGTTGTTCTTCTCGTTTTCGTTGTTGTTGTTCTCGTTGTTGTTGTTCATAATTGGTCTCCTCGGTGGGTGCATTGCACCTTTCGCGTAAAAAGAATCTTACTTCTCCCCCTTCAAGACGCAAGGTGCAATGCACCTTGAATCAAAAAAAGAGATCACGTAGTCTTGAGGCGTTTTTCCCTCTTTCTCTGCGAAAAGCATAATGAGTTCGGCAAGGTAGCCGTCAAATGTGATCTCGTGATCTTTCATACCATTTTTCCTTTCGCTTCTGCTTCAGCAATTCGGTTGGCGATGATTTGAGCATCTGCTGCCGAGAGAGTAACACTCTCTACGTTCCGTGAGACAACCCAACGGATGTATTCGCCAGGCGTCATGTGCCTGTCTTCGGCACCCTTTTCGATTTGCCTCCATATCCGGTGATGGAACTTCACCGAAATCTGGTGCTTATCAGTATCGTGAACTCCTGCCATCCTTATTACCTTCCTTTCCTTTAGATGAGTGTATTATATCATAAAGGTGCATTGCACCGCAATGGGGTATTTATACATTTTTTATACAAAGTTTATACGCCAATTTGGTATAATTTATTTGTGAGTTTGAAGAGCAAAAATATCGGCTATCACCTTCAAATGTTAATCGCTGGCATTGGAGGTGTGTTGGTTATTCTTCAGTTGATCGAGATGTTTACGCACTGGAATCATCCAGCAGATGGAACTGTATTATATCTTTTGTATTCACTTCCATTCTTTGCCATAGCCTCATTATTGACTGTGTTAGGAGATTCCAAATGCGAGGATTGTAAGGATGCCTTTCTCGTATTCATCTTGATTTATCTTATCGGCTCTCCGTTGATTGCGATACAGTTGCCGTATCATATCTTCATTCTTCTATTTACTGCAGTAAAGTCCTTATATGCCCATTTGGTATATAATTGGAATTTCTACATTTTTTATACAATTGTTATACGCCCGCTGACGCGAAATTGTGGTATAATACGTGACATGAATATGAATGAGCTTTTATTGAGATTTGGCATTTTAATTAGCAGTTGTTCAGTAGAATGTAAAGACTCATCTGAATTAAAAATGATACTCATGGGGATGATTCAACACAACATGATTTCCGGCCTTCCAATTTCTGCGTTCAATTTCAAACGAAATCCCGATTGTCTAATTGTTCAATTGTCTCTTTCGATCTATAACGCATTCTGTAGACACGAGTTTAATAAGACGTCTTCCATTTTATGTCGCCGACTGGCGAATGATTCAACAGACGTCTTTCAGAAGTCCGCGTGGACTATAATAGCACAACTTGGAGAAATTGAAGATTCTGTCCAGAACGTGTTTTCTGGAAATACAGAAGAGTTTATTCCTGTTCAAGAGCACCCATCTCATATCCCTGTTGAAGTGACGGAGAAGGTTGAACATCGTCACATAAGATGTGACCTTCAAGAATATGATGGTTCTTTTGATCTGGAATCTGAAATGATTTCAACTATCACCCGATCAATCACGAGGGGCCTTCTTTCCGATGAAGATCTGCGAAAGACGGCTGAAAGAAAGAGTCGCGGTGACCGTCTTGCCATTTGTGCAATAGTTGGAATAATCCTTGTGATTTTTATTGCTGCTTTTTGCGGCGTCCGCTGATCCGTCACGCCCCCTTCTCCATCATCGCCCGCAGCCTCTCGGTCTCGTCGGCGTGGTTGTACCGTGCGAGCGTCGCATCCTGCGTCCATCCGCCAAGCTCCTTCGCCAGTTCGTCCGGGACGCCCGCCTCTTTGAGCCGCGTCCGGAATGTGTGACGGTAGCTGTGGAACGTGTAGCCCTTCCCTCTCACTCCCGCGCGATCGAGGATCTTGCCAAAGTCCTCCTCCCAGGGATCGTTCGGGTATGCGCCGGCGAAACGGGGAAACACATATTCGTCTGCCGACTCTCCGAGGGACGTCGCGCCCTTCTTCGCGTCCGACGCCCCGCCGTTCTTCCGCAGGTCCTCGAGCGCCGTGCGCAGCGTCGCGACCATCGGGATCGAGACGGCGATCTGGTAGTTCCGCGTCTTCGACGGTTCAAGCTCGATGACGCCGCGCCTGAAGTCGACCATGCTCCACTTGAGCCTGAAGACGTCCACCTTCCGGAGGCCCGTCCACCGTCCGACGAGGCAGATGATCCGCCATTCCGGCAGCCTTCCCTTTCCGGCCGCGTCCAGGATCCTCGCCTCCTGCTCCCGGCTGAACGCCCTGCCGCGCTCGGAGTCCCTCACGATCGGGATGCAGTTCCGCCACGGGTCGCCGATCTCGGGCTCGAGCCCGGCGAGGACGCGCCATACGCTCGACAACCCCGCGATCTTGTTCTTCCTCGACTTGTCCTTTAGCGGGCCGCGCTTCCCGTCTTTGAGCTGCTTGCCGTTCTTCTTCATCCATTCGGCGTAGTCCAGCGCGACCTCGCTCGTCACCTCGCGGACGATTTTAAGGCCCCTCTTCTCCTTCGCCCAGCCGACCAGCGCGTCGAGTTCGGTCCGGAGGGCCGTGACGGTCTTCGGCGCCTGGACCTTCCCCCTCTGCTCCACGACCTTCGCATAGCGCCCCCAGGCCTCGTCGAGGCGCATGCCGGTCAGTCCCTCGGCCGTGTCGTAGATCGCCCGCAGGATGCGCTCCAGGGCGCTCTGCTGCACCTTCCCGCGCACGCCCAGCGAGACGGACTTCTCGATTTCGAGCGCGGCGGACCTGTCGTCCGTTCCCGTCGACTGCCGGATGAACTTCCCGGGGCGCTTCGGATCACGAAACATCACCCAGTAGAACCGGCTTCCTGGACGCTTGTACAGCATGCTTTCCCCTTCTTTTCCTTCTATACCTTCGTTTGCACATGCTGATATTGTATCACATATCGTATCACACGGTCAATCTGCCGAGAAAATAAAAAAATCCCAAGTTTCACTTGGGATTCCGCGTTTCAAGAGATGGTGCTCGGGGCGGGACTCGAACCCGCAAGGAGTTACCCATATGCACCTCAAGCATACGTGTCTGCCAATTTCACCACCCGAGCAGGTGTTAAAACTGGAATATAGTATATCATAAATGGCGACGGTGCGCAAGGGGGTCGGACTTGAAATTTTTCGCATTGCAAACGGTGGCGGACGGACGGTTTATTTGCTATAATCTCGGTATGCAGGAAAAGGATAGGGTCGTGCGGCTCGCCATCGTCGGAGGCGGGGCCGCCGGAATGTTTGCAGCCGCCGTCGCCGCCGAGCGGAAGCTGCCTTGTCTGCTCATCGAACGAAAAGCCCGACTCGGCTCGAAGGTCCTGATGACCGCCAACGGGCGCTGCAACTTCACGAAGGACATTTCCGCCGACCAGTTCATCGCCGACTGCGGCTGCGCCTGGGCGGCCGAAGCCGTGCACGAATGTCCGCCGCGGTCAATCATCCGCGGCTTCGAATCGCTTCACGTTCCCCTCCGCCGCATGAGCGACGGACGGATGTTCCCAGCCGACGGCAAGGCCGCCACAATCGTCCACGCCTTCGGCGACCTGTTGCGCGACGCGGAAGTGCCGATTCTCACCAACTGCCCCGTAACCGGCATCCGGCGGACAGCGGACGGACGGCTCGCGCTCGCCCTGCCGGACTTCGACCTCAAGGCCGAAAACGTCCTCATCGCCACCGGCGGCGTCAGCTATCCGAAGACCGGTTCCGTCGGCGACGGACAGGCTTTCGCCAAGGCGCTCGGCCACCGGCTCGCACCGTACCGTCCCGGGCTCATCGGGATGGAGACGGACGATCCGCGCGTGACACGCATCGCGGGACGCCGCTTCGAGGACGGCCGCGCTCGCGTGCTCGATGCCGACGGGCGCATCCTCTACGACTACCGCGGAGAAGTCGACTGCGAACGCTTCGGACTCTCCGGCGCGGCCGTCTACAACTGCCAGCGCACCATCGAACACCTTCGTCGCGACAGCCGCGTCTCCGGAGACCTCCTGCTCGAAGTGTGGTTTGACCGCAACCGCATCACGTTCGCCAATCTCCGTCCGCGGCCCGTCAAGGAGGCCATCGTCACCATCGGCGGAGTTTCGCTGGACGACGTCGACCCGCACACGATGGCATCGCGCCTCGTGCCCGGGCTCTACTTCGCCGGCGAGGTCCTCGACGTCGACGGACCGACCGGCGGCTACAACCTCACCCTCGCTTTCGCAACCGCAAGAAAGGCCATCACGTCCATATGGAACGCATCACACTCCAAGTCGGCACCTTTGAAGTCAACTGCTCGCTCCTCTTTCAAGACCGCAAGGCGCTGATCGTCGACCCCGGCCAGGAGGCCGAACGGATTATCGCCGCGCTCGAAGCGAAGGCGGCCGAACCCGTCGCCGTCCTGCTCACCCACGGGCACTTCGACCACATCGGCGGACTTCCCGCCCTGCAGACGCGCTATCCTAACCTCGCGGTGTTCGTCTCGGCGGAAGACGCAAAAGTCATGGTGCATCCGCTCAACCAGTACACGGACTATCCGCCCATCGCCACGCCGGCGAACTGCCGCGGGCTGGAAGAGCTGGCCGCGGTCCTGTCCTCCGCCGGGCTCCCGGCACCGGAAGTCATCTCCACTCCCGGCCACACGCCGGGCGGGGTCTGCTACCTCTTCCAAGCCGCGGAAAACGGCGCCGACCTTCTCTTCAGCGGCGACACCCTGTTCGCGGGCTCGATCGGGCGGACCGATCTGCCCGGCGGCGACATGGCGACCCTGATGGGCTCGCTCGACCGGCTTCGCAGTCTGAGTCCGAACACCGTCGTCATCCCTGGTCACGGCATGTTCACGACGCTCGCGCACGAACTGGCGGGCAACCCCTTCCTTCAATAGGTCCGCCGGCCATGCTCGCCGCCTTCGCCCTTTTCGCCGCGATGTCCTTCGCCGAGTCCAAGCCGCTCGCCCTCCAGATCCAGCTGGACCGAGCGGGCTTCTCCTGCAACGTCATCGACGGCGTGTGGGGGCGGAAGTCCGAGCGGGCCCTCCGGCGCTTTCTGGCGGAACGCGATCCGAAGCTGCGGGTGTTTCTAACGCCCGCACAGGCCTACGACCGCTATTTCGCCGACATCGGCGAGGGCTTTCGGATTGAGACCGTTACCCGCGCCGATTTAGACGCCCTCGTGACGATTCCGTCCAAACCCGCAGAAAAAGCCTGCCTGCCGCAGCTTGGTTACGAAACCATCGAAGAGATGTTCGCCGAACGGGGGCATGTCAGCCCGAAACTGCTGCGACGGCTCAATCCCGGCGTCGACTGGGCGCACATCCGCCCTGGGCAGAAGCTGGTCATCCCCGACTTCCCGCCGATCGAGGAGGAGCTGGCGGCAGGAGACCGGTCCAAGGAGGACGCTCCGAAACGTCCGCTCGCCGACGAGGTGCGCATTTCGCTGTCGCGTTGCGAGGTCTCCGTTTATGACGTCAACCGGAAGCTGCTCGCCTGTTTCCCCTGCTCCATCGCGCGCAACCAGGCGAAGCGCCCGCCGAAGGGTGCGCTTGAGGTGACGGCCTACATTGCGCATCCGAACTACACCTATACGCCGGACTTCGTCCCGGCCGGGGAGAAGCCCGAGCGGAGCATCCTGCCCGAGGGGCCGAACAATCCCGTCGGTGTCGCCTGGCTCGGCATCAACACTCGCGACGGCTCGCTGACGGGCTACGGCATCCACGGCACGCCATCTCCCTCAACCGTCGGCAATGCCGAATCTCACGGGTGTTTCCGCCTTGCGAACTGGAACGCCGCGCGCCTCTACGCCATGTGCCGGCCCGGCACCCGCGTCATCATCGATCCGTAAAGCCGTCTCAGCCGCGGAAGATGAAGAAGACCGCGGCGAAAATGCAGACGGCCGCGGCGGCGTAGTTCCAGGAGATCGGCTGCTTCATCACCAGCAGCGAGAACGGGACGAACGCCAGCAGCGCGATCGCCTCCTGGATGATCTTCAGCTGCTCCAGCGACATGCCAGAGCGCGCGCCGATGCGGTTCGCCGGAATCATCAGACAGTACTCTACGAGCGCGATGCACCACGAGACGAGGACGACCTGCCAGACCGGCGCGTCGCCCATCGAGCGCAAGTGCCCGTACCAGGCGTAGAGCATGACCAGGTTGGAGGCGAACAGCAGCACCACCGTCAGGATGTTCACATGCGACATAACAGGCTCCTCTCTCCCGGATGCGCCGGCGGCCTCACTTGAGCATCAGCGCCGTCAGCAGGCTGGCGAAACGCGCGCCGTCCGCGACGGGCGAGCCTTCGGCGATCAGGGCCGAGTCGTAGAGCAGCGTGACGGCGTCCTTCAGCGACTCGCCTTCGAGACCCTTCACCTTCGCGATCAGCGGATGGTTCGGGTTGATCTCGAGGATGCGCTTCTCCTCCGGCACGTCCTGGTGCATCGCCCGCATCATCCGCGCCATCGACGGCGGCAGCGACTGGGCGCTGGCGACGAGGCAGCACGGAGAGTCCGTCAGCCGCGTGGAGACGCGCACGTCGGACACGACCGCCTCCAGCTCCTTCTTGACGGACTCGAGGAAGGGCTTCAGCTCCGTCGCGCTCTTCTCGTTGGCGGCCTTCTCGGCCTTCTGCTCGTCCTCGCTGCCGAAAGCGACGTCGCCCTTGGCGATGTCGACGAACTTCTTGCCGTCGAACTCGCGCAGCGACTCGGTCAGATACTCGTCGACGGGGTCGCAGAAGAGCAGCACGTCGCAGCCGTGCTTGCGCGCCGCCTCCAGCTGGGGCGACTTGCGGGCGTCCTCTTCGCGCTCCGCGCAGATGAAGTAGATGTCCTTCTGGCTCGACGGCATGTCCTTCACGTAGTCGGCAAGGAAATAGCGCTTGCCGGCTTCGCCGCGGGCCGTCGGATACTTCAGGAGCTTCTTGATGCGATCGGCGTTCTCCCAGTCGACGTGCACGCCCTCCTTGAGGACCGCGCCGAACACCGCGAAGAACTCGTCGTAGCGCTTGGCGTCCTTCTTCATCGCCTCCAGCGTGGAGAGGACCTTCGCCGTGACGGCGCTCTTGATCTTCTGGATCACCGCGTCGTCCTGCAGCATCTCGCGCGACACATTGAGCGGCAGGTCGCTCGAATCGACGACGCCCTTGACGAAGCGGAGGTAGGACGGCAGCAGCAGCTCGATGTCGTCGCCGATGAAGACGTTGCGGACATAGAGCGAGAGCCCGCGCTTCTGCTGCGGCATGAACAGCTCCATCGTCGCCTTCTTCGGCAGGAAGAGGAGCGCCTTGAACTCGACCTGGCCCTCGCCGGAGAACGGAATGGTCTCGAAAGGCCCCTCCCAGTCGTGCGTCAGGTGCTTGTAGAACTCGTCGTACTCCTCCTGCTTGACGTCCTTCTTCGCCCGTTTCCAGAGGGCAACCATCGTGTTGAGGGGCTTGGCCTCGCGCTCCTCGCGGCGCTTCGTGTCCTCCTCGCGGCGCTTGCGGTCGTCGTCGCTCTCGCCCTCCTTCGCCACGAGGTCGGCGGGGTTCAGCTCGCGGAAGTGGACGGGGTAGGCGATGAAGTCCGAATACTTCTTCACGAGGTCCTGGACGCGCCAGAAGTCGAGGTACTCCTGCTGGTCGTCGCGGAGGTGAAGCGTGATGGACGTGCCGGGGAAGTCGCGGTCGCCGTCGGAAATCGTGTAGCTGCCGGACAGGTCGGACTCCCAGCGATAGGCTGCGTCGGTGCCGCGCTTGCGCGACTCGACCGTCACGCGGTCGGCGACCATGAACGCCGCGTAGAAGCCGACGCCGAACTGGCCGATCAGCTCCGGAAGGGACTCGCCGCCCTTCTCCTTGAGCATCTCGCGGAACTTCTTCGTGCCCGAGCTGGCGATCGTGCCGAGGTTGTTCTCGAGCTCGGCGGCGTCCATGCCCGTGCCGTTGTCGGAAATCATCAGCGTCTTCGCCTGCCTGTCGGCGGCGATCTGGATCTTCCATTCGGGGTTGTCCGCCAGCAGCGACTTGTCCGTGAGACCCAGGAACTTGGCGCGGTCGATCGCGTCAGAGGCGTTGGAAATCAGCTCGCGGAGGAAGATTTCTTTCTTCGAGTAGAGGGAGTTGACGACGAGATCGAGCATCTCGGTGATCTCGGCCTTGAATTGATTCGTTTTCTTTTCCATAGTGGCAAATATTATACCACAATCCGCCGCGGCGCGGTGGAATTGAAGGCGGCGGCGTTGGCATCGGTCAGAAGCTCCAGGTCGGATACGGAGACGCCAATGACTTTCGCCATGCCGGCGAGAACGTCCGCGACTGACGGACAAGTTGCCGCGTTCTCGCGCGTCCGGTCCGTCTCGACGAGTAGCCGCTCCGCGGGTATCTTCCGCACCAGCTCGCGATAATTGACCGCGTGGTCGTTCAGCACCGCCGGTCCGACGGAGATAAAGCCGTTCAGCCGCACGATTTCCGGAATGAGTCCGTCCGACCGCGAAAACCCGTGGAACAGGAACGCCGGGCAGCCCGTCCCCAACCGCCGCACCGCCTCGACGACCTGTCCCCAGCATTTCGCCCCGTGCAGGACGACCGGCCGCCGAAATTCCGCCGCGATCGCCAGCTGCTCCTCGAAGGCCCGCCGCATGACCGGCGAGACCGTCCGTTCGCGGAGCCGGTCGAGTCCGATCTCCCCGACCCCGAGGTGCGGATCGTCAGCGAGCCGCCGCCGCAGCCGCGCGGCGAAATCGTCCGACCACGCCGATGCCGCCCAGGGGTGGAGGCCGACGAAATCAAACGAGGCGGCCGTCAAATCGGCCGCCTCTGCCGCGCAAGGGAATTCGCGGACGGCGGCATTGCCGCCGGGAAGATGACAGTGCGCGTCGGTCACGCCGCTCAATCCATGCGCTTGTAGCTTCCGTCCGAATTCATGATGACGTCCTTCACCCTCTCGCCCTTCTCGTCCCAGGGGAAGCACAGCCAGCCCGTCAACTCAACGAGATCCGACGTCGTCATTGACTTGCGGATCCTCAGCTTTTCGGTGTGGCCGTCCGTATAGCAGATGTGGGCGCAGTAGTCATCGCGTCCGAACCGGTGGTTGACGCCGATATGCTCGCCGCCGTCGTCATCGCTGCTGCCGTTCGGGTTGTCGTACTGAAGGACGGGGTCATTCCCCGGCGCAGCCGACGTATCGAAGTCGGCCTCCTGCATCCCGGTGATTTCCGTGAAGGGCAACTCGGCGAAGAGGAGGATGTGATCCGTATTGCGCAGCTTCGTGTAGTCTCGCCCGACCGTGCTGTAGCTGTAGGGATTGCTCCGGCTTGGATTCCCCCACAGGAAGTAGCGGTTCATGACGAAGCTGAAGAAAGGGCCCTGGGGCAGTTTCTTGCCCAGACGTTTCTTGACCACCTTGGCGTGCTGCGGGCAGACATACACGTCGCGGTTGCAGGAGACGCTCTTCCAAAGCGTCCCGTTCGTCAGGCAGTAATAGCGGGCATGGTCGTCGTCCGAGTACGGCGAAACATAGTCACCGCGCTTCGCATCCGTACTCCAGCCGATCCATCCTTTGAAGGCTTCCGTCGGCTGGTCGCTGTAGGGGTCTTTCGAACGCTCGAACGAACCGGCGCAGGGGAAGCGCAAGGCCCCGAGAATACTGTTGTTGAGAGAAAACGAATTGGCCGCCATGGCCAGAGCGCGCATGTTCGACAGGCACTTGGCGGCATTGGCAGACTCGGTTCCGCCCGAAAGCGAAACGACGAGGACCGCCGCGAGGATGCCCAGAATGCCGATGACGACAAGCATTTCAACGAGGGTAAAGGCACGTTTCATCAGTTGATTTCCTTTCCTGGACATTAGTCCAACGGGTGGTAGAACAAGACACGGGTACGGTGCGGCAATCTGACGTTACTGCTGCTGCCGGAGGAGGATCTGCCGGAACTGCTCGTCGGATCGCGCCAGACGAGCGCGACCGCCCGGGCGCCGAGCTGCGGCGGCGCGAAGCCGGCGATACCGCCGCCCATCATCATCGGCTCGACACGGACAAAGACCAGGAAGAGCTGCTGACGGACGGCGAAGCACTCGCGCCAGAAGCCGTGGAGGAATTTGCGGTCGGGCGAAAAGAACGGCCCCGACACGCCAGAATCGAGCGTCACGCCCATCAGCGTGTTTCCGCCGCCGCCATTGTCCCACATCTCGTTGTAGACGTCGATCCAGTCGCGATCGCCGCCGCCTTCGAGCATCCGCTTGCGGAACTCAAGCGCGATGCTGCGCAGATCCGCCCAGGATATCTTCCCTCCGTTCGGCTTGCCATCGTGGTAGTTGTTCCAGGCGTACAGCTCGTTGAACTCGGAGACCGAAAGGTCAATGGCCGGATTGACGGTCGGGTTTTCGTTCGTGGACGAGGCGAACCATCCGTAGGGCGTGTTGGCAAACGCCGCCATCAGCGTTTCCGTATCGTTGGCCGGGCCATAGGGGCAAACCTTGACGCCGCCGTCCCCGGCGGTCAGCTGAAGACCCTCGAAATCGTCGACCCCGTCGCCGCGATCGTACGAGTCGTAGGTGCGCCACATGAGTTCCCCGTTGCGGACGCCGCTGCCTTCGTTGCCCCAGTCGGAGGCGACAACCGTGCGGCCTACTGGCCGCTGAAGGTCGCCGGTTTCGGGGGTGCCAGTCTTGTTGGACCTATCCTCGTAAACGCCATTGTTTTCGTCGCCGAGCGGAAACGCCTCGCAGTCGATAACGCGCCCCCGCACCGTGCGCGGCAGATGCGCAAGTTCGTAAACGCTTTGGAGATAGCCCTGGTTGCTGACAGCCATGAACGGGTCGCCGTCGCGGTTGCTGTAAACAGGCCGGGCGACATTCAGCCAGTCCGTCTTCAGATTTTCGAGGGAGCCGTTGACGGCCAGCCAGCTCTCGGGATCGTGGTTGTAGCGCGGATCGACCACCACGAGCATATTCTGCAGCAGCTTGAGCTGCGTGGCCGTCTCGTTCTTCGCCCGTTCGTTGAGCTCCTTGGGGTTCAGCGGAATGCAGCCGCAATCAAAGAGTTCCGCGCCGTCCGGCGCCAGCGGGACCTTAAGCAGATAGGATCCGCCGCCGAGCTTCGGTTCCATAACCTGATTGGACAGCATCGTCGTGGGTGAACACCCCTTCTGCGCGGCGTCGTCCTTGAACGAGCACGGGGCGAGGTCCACCACCTTGCCGTCTTTCTTCAGCCGCACCCAGACCGCGACATTCAGCTTGAGCTTCTCGCCGCTGGTCATTAAACCGCGCAGGTCACCCTTGTTATTGTTGGGGCTGCCGTTTTTAGTCAAGAAGGGCAGGTCGCACTCGATATCACCATCCGCGACATCCGAGAGATCGTCCCAGTTCGGTTCGGCCGGCGACCAGTCGCCGCCCTCGGGCTTCGTCTGCTTCCAGGTGCGCGTGACCTTCAGGAAGTTGTGGTTGTTGAAGAGGTCGAAGCTCGACGAATCGAACTGAACCGTAACCGTCCCGCCCAAAGCGGGAATCTCGTAGAGAGAGTCCTGCACGGCCTGGTCGGGGTCGGTGGAGGAACTGTCCTTCACTTTGATCGAAGAATCGGCCTTGAACGGCACCGTGATCACCCCGTCCGCCACGTGCTTAGTCATTTGCGCGTCGCTGCCGAGGTTCAGTTCGGTCGCACCGCTGGCCCCGACGAGCGGCACGTCATTGTCCTGGCCGCACCGCGAGAGGAAGATCTTTACGGCGCCGTCCACTTCGTAGATCCCCGTATCGTCACCGTCGTGATGGCGGAACGGATAAAGCACCAGGGGCTTGAGGACAAGCATCGGCCCGAGCAGCGAGTTCCCGTCCAAATGATAGCTGTAGGTGCGCTTCATCGTGCGCTCAGTATCCGACGCGCCACTGATATTTTCGTCAACGACAGACATGACCTTCAGGGAGGAGTTAGCCATGGCCATGCCGAGAGCGCAGACCATCGGCGTCTTCTCCTGGGTCGGGAGCGCGAGCGAAATCGGCACGGAATCCTCGTCAAGGTAGTCGCAGAGCGCCATTCGTCCGACAAGGGGCAGGAACTGTCCGATGCGGTTGTTCCTCATGTCTTGCAGCGGCATTATAACCGAATCCATGTTAAGGTTCGCGCCGTCCTTAGTGAATTGCGCGGAGAAGGGCTGGACCCGTCCGTCGGCGAGACTCAGCTCCTGGTCGCGCTCAGTCACTTCTGCCGCCGAACGCGGATACCAGCCGTCGGTGACGAAGGTCATGGCCCGGTAGCACTGGCGAGATTCCTCGACACCATCCAGATCCTCATAATAGAATCCGGGTTCATTTCGTTTATCCGCCGCGAGCCACTTGCAGAATGGGCTTGCGACCGGGCCGAACGCGTCCTTGCCCATGGCGAGGTTGAGGTCCGCGAGCGAGACGAACGGGACCTTGCCTTCGAAGGATATCGTGTCCTCGCCCGTAATCGTGCGGGCCTGCTCGAACAGCTGTTCCCATTTGTCTACGCCGCTCTGGTCGGGCGGGAACGTGTGTTCCAGACCTTCCCCCGTCCCGCTCTTCTCGAAGAGGTGCGCGAACGAGACGCGGGAACCGGACGCCGACGAACGCGGCAGGTCGGCGCGGATGCGGTTGACGTCGAAATAGTCGGAAACGTCAATGGCGCAATAGGCGTAGCGGCCGGCGTCGAAATGGAGCGGCCTCCACGTCGCGGTCGGCGTGTGACGAGAATAGTAACGCGCCTCGTTGATGAGGCTTGGCGGCAGATAAGCGAGGCCCTCCAGGGTCAGCGTCGCGACCGTATCCCCCTCGGACACAGCGTCGTTAACGTTCGTGACCCCGAAGAACACGCGATGGTTCCAGGTGTTGCAGCGTCCGCCATCCTGGGTGCCGGTCCCCACGCCCGGATGCGGATTGTCGTTAATCGCCTTGTCGATATCGTCGATGGCGAGCGCCAGCGCGGCCTTAGCCAGCTGTCGGGTGGCGGACGTGCGGCGCAGAAAGCTGGACGGCAGCCGCGTCTCGCGCATGTAGACCGAAAACGCCAAGCCGGAGAAGAGCATGAAAGTCAGCATGCCCAGCACGATCAGCAGGGCGCTGCCACGGCTAGAAGAGAATCCGTTCATTCGCGTTCACTCCTCGAAAGGCGGTAAAAATTGGGCAACGAGAATCCCGTGCTCATCAGGCCGACGCCGCCCGAAGTGGACACCTTGCCCTTGCGGATCTTCACATAGTACGGATGCCCCCAGGGGTCGCGGATATCGCCGCCGCCGGACATCGCCGCCTTCAGGATGACGGGAATCTGCGAGCCCGACTCCGAAGCGCCGCCCTTGCCGATCAGCTGCTGGAGGAGCTGGCCGCTCAGCTTCTGGGGGCTTTCGATCACGGGCAGCTCGTGATTGGGCAGATAGTTCTCGAGCGACTGAATGGCCTGCGAGATGGACTTTACCTCGGTCACCGCCTTCTGCACCTTCGAGCGCTCGCGCGCCCCGGCCACCGAGGTCGCCAAAGCGCCCATGATCAGGCCGATCATAGCCACCACCACCAGCAGCTCCACCAGGGTGAAGCCCCGCCTTTTAGAGTTCAAAGTCATCGGGATAGCTCCAGATTGCCTCGTAATGTTCGATGTCGTTCTTCGGACCGCCGCTCATGACGTTCACCGTGTAGGTGTCTCCCGGCGTCGTCGTCCCGGTTCCGCCGGCGGCCGACCAGTCGGAACTCGCGTCGCCAGTCTTGGACACGTCGGACAAAGTCAGCCCGGACCGGATTTTTTCGATCTTCTCACTCGGCGAGCAAGAGACGCCGGGAGCGGAAACGGCCCGTGTGCGCAGTTCCGCCTTCCCGGACGACGCCGCCTTCTCCTCGTCCCAGATGCTCAACACCGCGAGGCAATCATCTCCCCAGATATAGGCGTTGTCTGCCTCATAGCGGACTCGGCCGATGTTGTCGCGCGCGTCGTCGAGGTCGGACACGCTGCCCGTCCCGGTGCGCCAGGCGATCGACGACTGGTTGAAGATCATCGTCAGAATCGTCATCAGCATCCCCAGCAACAGGCTGGCGACCAGCAGCTCGATTATCGTAAATCCCCTTTTCACTTCACCCCTCCCCCTTACGGCGCGTTGCCGCCGACGGAATCCACCTTGCCCTGGAACCGAATCGCCATATAGTAGAGCGGCGACGAAATGAGCAGAGACTCGCGCCGCGCCGCGCGGAACGACAGATGGACTACCGGCTCGTCCTTCTTATGCGTGACCACCAGTCCGCAGGCCGTGACGCAGCCGTCAGCCGGCATGGACGGGAAACCGGACGCCACCCCGCTCTGGCCGCAGTGCGTCATGACCTCGTGAAAGGCGGCCTCGGCGACCGAGCGCGTCCCGCTGATCACATTCCCGTTGCCGTCGAAATAGCCTTTCCAGCCGTCGGACGGGCTGTTCTTGATGTCGTTGAACGCGACCCAGGAGATGTTCGTGTCGGACAGCGCCATCGTCAGCCGTCCGAAGACCTGATCGGCGAGGGCCGACGCCGCCACGTCCTCATTCGACTGGTTCTGCTCGCGGAAGCCGAGCGAATAGAGCGACACAATGGCCAGAATGCCGCCCGCCATGACCAGCATGGCCAGGGTGACCTCCAGAAGTGTAAACGCCTTTCTCATTCCATACCCCCGTCAATCCTGTTGTGACTGCTGCTGCGACGGCGCCACCGTCGTCTCGCTAAAGCTCGCGTCAAGCGCCATTTCCCCGCTCGCATCCGGACGGACGGCGTGAATGGCGATCGTCTCGTTGGCCCCCGAGTTCGAAGGATTGAGCGGGTTGAAGTTCATCACCTTAATCGGCTCGATGGTCTTGGATTTGTCCTTCGGATAGTTCGACTCCCAGATATAGCCGTTCGGCAGCTGGATCTCGGCGAACTCCAGCCCATAGGCGTCGCCGATCTGCCAGTCAATGCCGCCTTTGTCTATCACCGTGAAGCAATAGGGATTAAGTTCCCAACTATTGCCGCCGGAACTCGCGCTGTTCAGGCCGGAAGACCCGTCGTCTTCGACGTCGGAGAGCAGCTTGCATGAAGCCGTCGCTTCGTCCGTGTAGCCGAGGACCGTCGAGCGCCGGAACTCCGTCTCGCCGCCGTTGACGCGGTAGAGATAGATGCCGGCGTCTCTCGACGAACCTGTTTTCTGCACCTTATTACCGCTGCTGTCAACCAGCTTGTAGTTCTCGAGGTTGCCGAACTCGTCGACAAGTCGGCCTCTATGTATTCCGGAGATACGCCCGATACGCCGCACGGCAACCGCCCGGCCGGAGACCTTCATCGGCGTCGTATCGGTCTCTTCGGCGATCAGCTCGTTCCAGAAGTAGACGCAGACCGGAGTGCGCTCGATCATGGCGCGCTGGTAGGCGGTGCGAATGAACTGGCTGGCGGTATTCTCGACCGCGCGTTCCTCCATGCCGCGGCGCATAGACCGATAGGCTCCGACCGATGCCGTGCCCATCATCGCCATAATGGCCACGACCACCAGCAGTTCGATGAGGGTGAAACCCACGCGCCAAGAATGTACACGCATCGTTCTCATCGCCGCCCCCATTACTCAATGACCTTCGCCCGGTCAAGCGTCGGCCAGACCCGGAACTTGAGCGACCTGAAATAGCCGTCGCTATTCGGATACCCGTAGTACAGGCGGCTGGCGGGAGTCCGTCTGGGGTGCTCCTTCGAGCCGCGTACGGCCGTCATGAAATCCATTCCCCGGTCGCGGGAATTGGCGTTGCCGGGCCGTTCGCTCACATAAAGCCCGGAGATGTCCATCATCGGGTTGTTCTTCTCCTTCGACTCCTTGACGAGCTTGAAGATGGCCGACTTCACCTCGTCCGGGCTGCTCACGTCGTAATACTCCTTGTTGGACTCGCAGTCCTTGTCCGTCCACGGCCAGGAGCCGAACTGCGCGTAGTAGGTCGCCACCCCCTGTTCCACGAGACCGAAGATCGCATCCTTCCGGCGCGCGCGGGAATTCTTGATGACCCCGCTGACGGAAGTCGCGACGAAAGTGAGCAGGATCGCGATGATCCCGACCACCATCATCAGTTCGATAATCGTAAAGCCGCGTCGCTTCATCTCATTTCACTTCCCGGGTCTGGCCCTTGCCCCAGCTGTAGACGTCGTCGCCGCGCTGGCCGTGCGAATACGTCTCGAGCTTGCCGTCCTTGCCGCTGCTCCACACGGCCACGTTCGCACGAATGTTCACGCTCTCGCCGCCGACCGTGGCTCCCTCGATGATGCCGTCCCCGTTGTAGTCGAGGAAGAAGTGGAGGATGTGGTCCTTCACGGTCGACGACCCGCCCTTCACCCTGGTGCTCAGACTCGCGCTCTCTCCCGCCTCCTTGATGGCGTCGCGCGCCCAAGGAGAGACGATGCCGAAGCGGTCGAGTCCGCCGGACTTCCTCTCGCCGCCATTCGCGATGGTGATGGACATGAGTCCGCGCGAACCGAGCAGCCACGCGACCTTTTCGTTGACGAGTCCCTCGCCCTGGCTCTCCGTCCGCAGCAGCTTCGGCCAGGCTCCGTCCGCATTGTAAATCGCCTCCAAAGCGGTGGCCGTCTGGGACACGAGCTCGTTAAGCTTCGCGCGCTCGCCGCTCGCGCGGGCTTTCGAGAAGCCCACCAGACTGGCGGACAGCAGCAGGCCGATAATGCCCACCACCACCATCATTTCAATCAGCGTAAAGCCGTCGTTTGCAGTCTTCTTCATGTCAGTCCCTCATTCTGATGATGTCGTCACTCACCCAGTCGAACACCGTCTGCGCCTCCGAAGCGGAAAGCGTCGCGGTATCGATCCACGGCGGAAAGGTCATGCCGTTACCGCCCGCGCTCCAGAGCGTGTAGGACTGGTGGCCTTCGGGCGAATAGTAGTAGAATTCATTACCCCAGCCGTCAAACACTGTCATTTTTTTCAAGACATACCAGCTCGACCCGGAATTGCCCGGCGAGTAGAACTCGATCGTAGGAGGGTAGTCCTCCAAAGCCGGCAACCCGCCGCCGCCGATTTGCATGCCGAAGGCCGAACACTGAGCGCCGCCGTCACAAATTCCGTCAAGGTTGGGGAACCACCGGCTGCAGACGGACTGGAGGACGATGTTCATGATTTTCCGCTCGCGGGGATTCTCCTTGTATCTTCTGACGAGGCCGTACACATCCCCCCACGATGACATCGGCTCGCCGTCGTAGGGATCGCAAGGCAGAATGTTGTTGTTGCTCCACTGCCGGAACGCCGACGCCCCCGACCCGAAGTACCCTTGGTCGACATCCATCATCAGAACAAAGCGCGGCACCAGATAACTCATGAGCCCGAAGCGGAAGATCTGCACTTCGCGCCAGTCGGTTCTGGTGCGGTATGGAGACAGTTCGCTGGCCGAGGCGATGCCGAACCCGCGAAGGAAGATGCTGGCCAACGGACTGCTCGCGTAGGCAGGGTAGTCCCCGCTTTCCGTCCGGCGTTTGATCTCATCCGAATATCTCTGGACGCCCAGCCGCTCGTCCTCCCTGAAAGGGAAGCAGGCGGCGACCGGCTGGCTGCGGCAAGCTGCATTCACCTGCCCCCAGTCCAGACGCGAGTTCGTCTGGTCGGTCTGCACCCCGTTGCGCACCTCGGTATAGATGTCGCGCGACCCCTGCACCGGCACCTGGGGATAGCTCCCGAACGCCGCGTAGTAGCCGGAAAGGCAGTTCTCGAGCTTCTGCAGCTTCATCACCGTGTCGATGCGCTTATTCTGCTCGTCGGCCACGTTGCTGAGCTTGAAGACCACCGTCATCAGCGTCACGATAATCGCGACGACGACCAGCATTTCGATGAGGGTAAACGCCTTTTTCATGGTCTTCCAGACTTTAAGAGGCCGCGCCCGAGACGGAGCTGATGATCTTGATCATGGGGAGGAACATGGCGATGACGATCGTGCCGACCACCACGGCGAGCACGATGATCAAGGCCGGTTCGATGGCGGCCGTCATGCCCGCCACCGCATTGTCCACCTCGTCGTCATAGGTGTTGGCGATACGCGAAAGCATGTCGGCAAGCGCGCCCGTCTCCTCGCCGACCTCCACCATCGACACCACCATGGGCGGGAACACCGAACACGCCGCCAGCGGCTGGGTCATGCCTTCGCCCTCCTTCACCGCGTCATGGACGTTCTGAAGTGCGTTCGAGACCACCCGGTTGCCCGTCGTGTCGCGCACGATGACGAGCGACTGCAGGATCGGCACGCCCGAGGCGAGCAGCGTGCCGAGCGTGCGCGTCACGCGCGAGACCGCCGTGCGCTGCACGAGCGTACCCGTGACGGGCATCTTGAGCGAGAGGACGTCGAAGAGGTACGCGCCCTTCTCGGTCTTGCCGATGACCTTCTTGAGGACCACGAGGGCCACGACCGCCGCCACGATCGGCAGGCCGTTGTTCTGCACGAACTCCGACGCCTGGATGACGAACTCGGTGATCGCCGGCAGGCTCGCGCCGTTGAGCATGTCGTTGAAGACCTGCTTGAACTTCGGAATGACCGCCACCAGGAGGAAGCCCGTCACGCCGACAGCGGCCACGAGGACGACGATCGGGTAGATCATCGCGCCCTTCACCTTGTTCTTGATCTTCTCGGACTTCTCGGCGAATTCCGCCAGTCGTCCGAGCACGACTTCCAGAACGCCGCCCGCTTCGCCGGCCTTGACCATGTTCACGTAGAGGTTGTCGAAGATCTTCGGATAGACCGTCAGCGATTCGGAGAAGGTGCCGCCGGCGGCGATGTTCTCGGAAATGCCGACCAGGGCCTCCTGCATCTGCGGGTCCTTCATCTGGCGCTTGAGGACCTCGAGTCCGCGCATCAGCGGCAGGCCGGCGTTCACCAGCGTCGCGAGCTGGCGCGTGAACTGCGTGAGGACCTTCGTCTTGACGCGGCCGCGCAGGAAGGACGGCAGCTTGATGTTGATCTTGATGTCTTTGTTAAGCCCGCCCGACTTCTTCGGCGGCTTCGCGGGCTTCGCCTTGGCTGCGGCCTTCGGCTTCTTGGCCGCCGGCGCCGGCGCGGGCGCGGCGGACTTCACTTCGCCGAGCGCCGTCGGCATCAGCCCCTGGGCGCGAACGGCCGCGATGGCCCCGTTACGGTCCGCCGCCTCCACCTGACCGCGCACTTCGGCACCCGTCGAAGGATCTTTCGCAATGTACTGAAAAGTCGCCATTTCGTTGTCTCTCCAAAGTCATGCTGTCCGCCACCCGAGGCGAACCTATCTTCTATTATCGCAAAAGCACACGCCTTTGTCTACTGTAAAAATTGCGCCCGGGGCTAGGGGGGGGCAGGCAATGGGGGGCGGAAATCACACCCCGTCTCCATCAGAATCCGAGCGCAGCGCGCACGGCCTCGCGCAAAGTGTCGTAGGCCGGAGCGACCGCCTTGAGCCGGCCGGCCGAATGCGTCCCCTCGCCGTGCAGGACGACGCGCACGCCGAGCCGGCGGGCGACGTCGAAGTCGTGAAACGAATCGCCGATGACGACGATGTCGTCGGGCGGACACGGCCGGGCGCGCAACGCGGCCAGCAGCTCCAGCGCCCGGTCGAGCTTGGACGCGCCGTCGAGATTGTCGCTCCCGCAGACATGCTCCATGAAGGGCGCGACGCCCAGACGGACCACGTCCCGCGTCAGCAGGTCCTGCCGGTGCGCGGAGATGATGGACTGCCCCACGCCACGTTCGCGCAAGGCCCGCAGAATGGCGAGAGCCTCCGGATGCAGCGTCATCTCGTACGAGTAATAGAGGCGGTGGAACGCGCTCGCCAGCGCCTGCCAGTCCTCGCCCTCCCGGTAAAGGCCGAGGCGCTCGTAAAACGGACGGACGGGATAGGAGAACTGCTCGCGGAAGAACGCGATGTCGATCGGCGGGAGCCCGCGTTCGGCCAGCAGCGTGTTGAGCGCCGCCACCTCGGGACGCACGTCGTCAAGCAGCGTCCCGTTCCAGTCCCAGAGCACGTAACTGCTCATTCGCGGATCCGCAGCGTCTCGATCGCCGAAGCCCGCCGCGTCGCGGGGTCGAACGTGACGACCGCCCCTTCGAGCACGCAGGGGCCCTCGGCGACGCCGAAGCGCGACGGCATGCCGGTGATGAACTTGCGCGTGACCGGCGCGAGCTCGCGGCCGATCGACGAGACGTACGGACCCGTCATGCCGAGGTCGGTCAGATACGCCGTCCCCTTCGGCAGGACGATCGCGTCCGACGTCTGCACGTGCGTATGCGTCCCGCAAAGGGCAGTGACGCGTCCGTCGAGATAATAGCCCATCGTGATCTTCTCGCTCGTCGCCTCGGCGTGGAAGTCGACGAAGACCGGCACGTTCGCGGGGATCTCGCCCAGCACGCGGTCGGCGGCCTTGAACGGACAGTCCGCGCCCTGCATGAAGACGCGGCCCTGGAGATTGACGACGGCCACCTGCCCGACCGGCAGCGTGACGAGCGTCCAGCCCTTGCCCGGACACTCCGCCGGAAAGTTCGCCGGCCGCACCAGCCGCGCCACGGAGCCGATCTGTCCGGCGAACTCCTTCTGCCCCCACGTGTGGTCGCCGAGCGTGATCGCGTCCGCACCGGCCGCGAAGATCTCCTCGGCCAGCGCCGCGGTGATGCCCGAGCCGGCGGCGCAGTTCTCGGCGTTGACTACGACGGCGTCGAGCCCGTGCGCCGCCCGGAGGCGCTTCAGCTCGCGGGCGAGAATCCGCCGGCCGGGACCGCCGACCACGTCACCGATCATCATCAGCTTCATCGGCTACCTCAGGGAATGGCCGTTCTGCATCAGCCAGGCCGCGGCGTTGCGGTCGCCGGAGTTGGCGCGGGCGCGGACCTTCCAAAGGGTCGAGGAGCGCATGTCCTTCTCCACGCCTTCGCCGTGTTCGTAGCAGGCCGCCAGATTCTCCATGGCCTGCGGGAAACCGAAGCTCGCCGCGCGCATGAACCACGCGAAAGCCGTACTCGCATCCTTCTTCACGCCGCTGCCTGAGTAATAGCACATGCCGTAAGCGTTCATGGCCTCGACATTGCCGCTTTCCGCCGCGCGACTCAGCAATTCGAAAGCCTTCTTCTCGTTTTTTTCCACGCCCTCGCCGCGCTGAAGCGCCAGCGCGTAGTTGAGCTCGCCGTAGGAATTGCCCAACTTGGCGCTGCGGGCGAAGTACTCCGTCGCCTTGGCGACATTGCGCCGGACGACGATACCGTCGCGATAGAAGCCGCCGAGGTTGTTAATCGCCTCCGGATGCCCGCCCTCCGCCGTCGTGCGGAAGCACTCAAACGCAAGATTCTCGTTACGCTCGCAACCGTAACCGTTCAGGTAGCACATGCCGAGGTTGTAGAGTCCGTTCGCATCCCCGCGGTCCGACGCCTGCTTGAAGCGCGCGAAGGAGCGGGACATCGTCACCAGGACCTCGTTAGTGGACATCGACGAATCGTTAAGCGCGTTCATCAGGTCGATCGTCCCCAGCGCGTTCAGCGCCTGCACGTTCCCGCCGTCCGCCGCGCGGCGCAGAAGATCCATATCGTTGTGTTCGATCGACAGCAGGTACCAGGCGAGCGCATTGTTCTTGCGCTCAGCCAGCTGGGTGATCTTCGCCCGGGCGCTGTCGAGATACGCGGCCCGCTTCGACGGACTCAGGCGCGCCGCCGCGGGGGCGTCGCGGTCGTTAGAGAAGAGGGCGATCACGAACCGCTGCAGCGGATGCACCGGTTCGCCGCGGGCGTTGACCTTGTCGGCGTCCTCACGGACGATCTTCGCCGCCTCTTCGTAGGCGAAGGGACTGCCCGCGACGCGCGAGTTGAGCAGCCGGATGATCGCGTGCGAACGCTTAGTCGCCTGCGGCTTGCCGGACGCGGACGCGTCTGCAGCCGGTTCGGCCGCGAACGCGAGCGCGCCCGTCGCGAGCGCACCCGCCACGAAGGCGAAACGAAGACTTACGCGAGACATAGTTCACTCTCCTCCCGTCGAGCCAGGTCCTTGATCCGCGCCACGCCGCGCCCGACATCGTCCGGTCCGAGGAAGACGGCCTTCGCCGCCCCGGAGGCGTCCGCGTGCGAAAAGAACTTCTTCGGCTTCTGCGGCCGGAGCGCCAGATCCACCGACTCGCCGTCCCGGCGCAGCTTCGCCGCCAGCCGCACGGCCGCGTCGCGCTGCTCGGGGAACATGAAGCCGACGGCGACGCCCTTCTTCGCCGCCGCCGCGTCCGCGCCCAGGCGGGACTTGAGCAGCTCGGTCACGACGACGTCGCCGAAGCCGAGGCCAACCGCGCTCGTCGGCTCGCCGCCGATGGTCGTAAGCAGGTTGTCATAGCGTCCGCCGCCGAAGATGGCGCGGAACTCGCCCTTCGTGTCGAAGCACTCGAAGACGACGCCCGTGTAGTAGCTCAGGCCGCGGATGACCGAGATGTCGAACTCAAGCGCGTCCGCGAAACCCGCCTCGCCGGCGAGACGGAAAAGCTCCGTGAGTTCGGGGCAGCCCGAAAAGTCCTTCGTCTCCATGATGGCGAAGGTCGCCTTGACCTCCGCTTCGGAAAGACCGCCGTCCGTCAGCATCGCGGCGATTTCGGCGTCCGGCATTTTGCCGCGCTTGTCGAGCGCGAGAAAGACCTGCGCGTGCTTTTCGGCCGCGATGCCGCTCTGCGCCAGCAGGGAGCCGAGGTAGCGGCGGGAGGAGACGTGGACCTTGAAGTCGGCCGTCGTCAGCCCCATCCTCCGCAAAGCGTCCACCGCCGCGCCAATGACCTCGACCTCGGCCAGGATCGACTCCTCGCCGATGATGTCGACGTTCCACTGGTAGTGCTCGCGCTTGCGGCCCTTGGTCATGCGCTCGTAGCGGAAGCACTGGGCGATCGTCGTCCACTTGAGCGGAAACGCCAGCTCCTTCTGCCGCTGCGCCACCATGCGCGCGAGCGTCGGCGTCATCTCCGCACGGAGCGCGAGATGGCGCTCGGACTTGTCCAGAAAGTGGTAGATCTGCTCGCCCACCTCTTCGCCGGCCTTGCGCGCCAGCAGCTCGTAGCTCTCCACGACGCAGGCGTCGTAGGGACGGAAACCCGCCGCCTCGCCGGCGGCGCGGAAGGCGTCGAACACCTTGTTCCGCCACACCATGTCCTCGGGATAGAAGTCGCGCATCCCGCGCGGCGGTTCGAAGCTCATCTTGTCAGCCATTCGCTTGTCATCCTTATACTGCTCGTCAACCCGAATATTATACCATACGTCCCCCGTCCCCGTCACGGACAAGTTGGAACGATTTGTACTCGGGGGTGTATGACAAAAAAGTGAGAGCGCTTGTTGAAGCGCGTCCCTGTCGTCCGCCTATGCCGCCCGTCTGAAAGCCGAGCGGGCTTGCCGGTACGCATCATTGAGGCGATCTGCGGAGTGTCCTGATTTTCAAATTCGC
>JAZQPI010000058.1:0-35362 GCA_045628545.1 Kiritimatiellia bacterium | reverse complement strand
TCGACTGCGGCTTCGGACTCGACCATTCGAAAATGCTCAGATGCACTTTTGCTCAGATGCTCAGATGCCGAGGTCGGTCAAAACCGCGCCAGCGGTATTGACTGACCGAGTACATTTTTGGTGATTGCATGTTAATCGTCTGATGTGATACAATATAAGCATGGCACTTTTTGTTCCCAGAGATCGCACTTCGCTTTTCCGTCAGTTTCTGGCGGGGATGTATGACGCCGTCATCATCACCGATCCGAGCGGGCACATTCTCGAAATCAACGCGCGGGCCGAGGAGTTCTTCAGTTTTGTGCTCGACGAAGTGATCGACCATCCCGTCTCGGATCTGATTCCGGGGCTGTCTTCCGACGTGGTCGTTCGCATTCGCCGCGGGCTGGGCGAAGACCGCCATGTGGTGATCGACGCCAACGGCCGCAACAAGAGCGGCGAGAAGTTCGCCTGCGAGGTCGCGATTTCGGTGATTGACCTGATGAACCCGGGCGACCTCGTGTTCACGGTGCGCAACACCGAGCGCCGGCGCAAGATCAACAACATGTTCCGCGCGAAGTCCAACGCCTTCCAGATCGCGCAGTGCGCGCTGTTCGCGTGCGACCTCGAAGGCCGCATCCGCGACGTCAACGAGCAGTTCCTCGAAATGTTCGGGCTGAAGGACGAAGAGGACGCCCAGCGTCACATGTTCGCGGACCTCATGCCCGACGAGCCGCTGCTGGCGAATTTCCAGAAGGCGCTCGACGGCGAACGGACGGTGGCCGAGATCGTCGCCGACGGCGAGGACGACGACCAGAGCGCGTTGGAGATCGTCCTCGCGCCGAATATGCACGGGCGCAAGTGCCACGGGGTCGTCGGCAGCATCCTCAGGGTCTGAGCCATGCGCAGCGCCCCTCATCACGCGGCGGGGATTTCCTCTCTGACGGTGTCCAAGGACGATCCGAAGACCCTGCAGGAGTTCTTGGCCGCCCGCTTTTCGCTTTCCCGCCGCACGGCCAAGGCGATGACCGACGGACGGAATGTCTGGGTCAACCGCAAATGCGTCTGGATGGCGCGTTACGCGCTCAAGGTCGGCGATGTCGTCGAGGTGCCGGCGGTCGTCGCGAAGGGGGCCCAGCGGCAGTCGGGCGCGAAGCCCGGCGCGGCCGCGGCGGCTCCGGCGCGGCGTCATGTGCGCGTCCTCTGGCAGGACGATTCCTATCTCGTCTGCGACAAGCCGTCGGGACTGGTGAGCTGCGACGACCCGAAGTCGGCGGAGGCGATCTTGCGCGTCCAGGAGTCCGTCCCGACGCTGGAGGCGGTCCACCGTCTCGACCGCGACACGACCGGCTGTCTGCTGCTGGCGAAGAATCGCGCGGCGCTGGAGGCGGCGATCGAGATTTTCAAGACGCACCGCGTCTCCAAGACCTATCACGCGATCGTCGCCGGCGAATTCAAGTTCGCGCACCGGCTCATCGACGCGCCGCTGGACGGGCAGACCGCCGTTTCCAAGGTGTCGCGCGAAGCCGTGTCGGCGGACGCGAGCTTTTTGCGCGTGCGCATCGAGACCGGACGGACGAACCAGATCCGCCGCCATCTCGCCTCGGTCCGTCATCCGATTGTCGGCGACCGCGTCTTCGGGCTCAAGTCGGCGCGCGACCCCCGGCTGATGCAGGTGCCGCGGCAAATGCTCCACGCCTCGACGCTGGCGC
The DNA here is from genome assembly GCA_045628545.1 of Kiritimatiellia bacterium. GTDB lineage: Bacteria > Verrucomicrobiota > Kiritimatiellia > RFP12 > UBA1067 > UBA1067. The sequence continues at coordinate 33,674 of JAZQPI010000058.1, read as the reverse complement.
TGCCGCATCCGCTGCTGCCGCATGAGGAGATTTCCGTCCATTCCCCGCTGCCGTCAGATTTCCGGACGGCGCTGCGCCTTTTCGGCATGGGGAAGTGAGGAGGCCGCGTCGTGCACCGCATTCTTGTCGATCCGGACGAGCTGCTGAAGGATCGTCCCGCACTGGGGACCGAAGCGCGGCATCATCTCAAGGTCGTCCGTCTCCGCGTCGGCGAGGAGGTCGAGCTGTTCGACGGCCGCGGCGGCTGGCGGGTTTTCCGCTGCGACGGTTCGCGCGCTGACGACGGACTCGTCGCGGCGGCCGAGCCGCGTTTCACGCCGCGGGCCGCAGGGTCGCTCACGCTCTTCGCCTGCGTGACCAAGGGGTCCCGCTGGGACTGGACGGTCGAGAAGGCGACCGAACTCGGAGTGACGCGCATCGTGCCCGTCATCTCCGAGCGGACGATCGTGCGCCTGCCGGAAGCCGAGCGCGAGGCGAAACGCGTCCGCTGGCAGCGCATCGCCGAAGAGGCGGCGCGGCAGTCGGACGCGAAGTGGCTCCCCGAGATCCTGCGTCCGGTGGATTTCGCCGCTTCGCTGGAACTCGTCCGCGCCTGCCGCTGCTATGTCGGGGCGCTTACCGATCCGCCGCCGCCGACGCTTGGCGAACTTGTCGCCGTCGGCTCCTCGCCGGATCTGGCGGCCTATGTCGGGCCGGAGGGCGACTTCTCGCCCGACGAGCTCGCGCGTCTGCTGGAGATCGCCGTTCCCGCCAGTTTCGGCTCGACCGTGCTCCGCGCGGAGACGGCCGCGATTTACGCGATCAGCGTTTTGAAGTCCGCGCTCGACGCGGCCGGCCGCACGACCACGCCATGTATTCGTTAGTGGAGATCTTCGAGTCGATGCAGGGCGAGGGACGGCACGCCGGCCGTCCCTGCGGCTTCATCCGCTTCGCCGGCTGCAATCTCGCCTGCCCGTGGTGCGATACGGACGTCGCGCCGCATTTCACGCTGGACCTCGCCGGACTGCTGGCGGAGGCGCGGGCGTTTCGGACGCGCAACGTCATCCTCACCGGCGGCGAGCCGACGATCCAGAAGGGGATGCCGGAGCTCGTCGCCGCGCTGAAGGCGGAGGGCTTCTGGATCGCGGTCGAGACGAACGGACTCGCGGAGCCGGACTGGCTGGCCTTCGTCGATTACGTCGCCTGTTCGCCCAAGGCGGATTTCGCCGCGCGCTATGCGCCGGATGTCATGCTGCGGCGTGCGGACGAGGTGCGGATCGTCGCTTCGTCGGCGGACGTCGCGGCGTTTGCGCGGCGGATGCGCGAACTGATCGAGGCGACCGACTATTACATTTCGCCGTGCGACCATGGCGGAGAAATCGACTTCGCGACGGCGAAGGCGGTTCTTGCGCAACTGCCGGACTGGTCGCTGTCGGTCCAGCTGCACAAGCTCCTGGGCTTCCGCTGAGCATTGCCTGTGCTCTGTGCGCATAATGGAAATGTGGTATAATGGTAGGCGCGAAAACGGCGTGGCGCAAAAGGATAGAAATGTGATTTTCGTGGTCAAACAAAAGAAAGGAAAGACAAGATGAAAAGATGGGTTTGCCCGGTCTGCGGGTATGTTCATACGGGTGATACGGCTCCTGAGAAATGCCCTCAGTGCGGTGTTTCTGGTTCGAAATTCAAAGAGCAGGCGGCAGAAGCCGGCAAGATGAGCTGGGCGTGCCAGCACGTGATTGGCGACGGCAAGGTCGAGGATGCGGAGGTCCTGAAGGGCCTGCATGACCACTTTAACGGTGAGTGCTGCGAAGTCGGCATGTATCTTGCGATGTCCCGCCAGGCCGACCGCGATGGTTATCCCGAAGTTGCGGAGGCGTTTAAACGCTATGCGTTCGAAGAGGCCGAGCATGCTTCCAAGTTCGCGGAACTCTTGGGTGAGGTCGTCACGAACTCGACGAAGAAGAACCTCGAGATGCGCAAGGACGCCGAGCAGGGGGCCTGTGCGGCCAAGCTTGAAATCGCTCGGCGCGCGAAGGAACTCGGTTACGACGCTATCCACGACACGGTGCATGAAATGGCCAAGGACGAAGCTCGTCACGGAGCTGGTTTCGAAGGCCTTTACAACCGTTACTTCAAGTAAGGCGCAAGCGCCTTTCGGTTCGCCGCCGTCCCCGGTTTGCCCGAGGACGGCGGTTTTGTTTCAGCATCGGGTCGGATTTACAGTCTGCACACTATGCAGAGAATCTGCATAGTGTGCAGATTCTCTGCACCATCTGCAGACGGAGTTTTGAGATAATGTTCGCGTCCAAAGGAAAGGAAGCGAACATGATTTCAAAATGCTATTCGGGCGTCCTGAGCGGCGCCGACGCGCAGACGGTGGAGATCGAGGTCTACTCGACCGTGGCCACGAGCTCGTTCACGATCGTGGGCCTCCCCGACCAGGCGGTCAAAGAGGCGAAGGAGCGCATTCCCGCCGCGCTGAAGAATTCGGGCTTTTCGACGAAGACGGAGTTTGCGGTCACGGTCAATCTCGCGCCGGCCGACGTGAAGAAGGAGGGTCCCGTCTACGATCTGCCGATCGCCGCGAGTCTGCTGAAGGCGACGGGGCGCATTCGCAACGAGCATCTGGAGGAGTACGGAATGGTCGGCGAACTGTCGCTCTCCGGCGAAGTGCGGCCGGTCCGCGGCATTCTCCCGATCGTCATGGAGATGAAGCGCATCGGCCGTCGCGCGGTGCTCGTTCCCTGCGGCAATGTCGAAGAGGCGAGCGTCGTCGTCGGCATCGACGTCATTCCCGTCGGCAGCCTGCTGGAGGCGGTCCGCTATCTGAACGGCGAGGTGCAGATCGAGCCGGCCTATACCGATCTCGCCGCACTCGTTGCGCGCGACGCCGCAAACGCGGAGGATTTTGCCGACGTGAAGGGCCAGGCGATGACCGTGCAGGCCGTCGAGGTCGCGGTCGCCGGCGGGCACAATCTGCTGATGATCGGCTCGCCCGGTTCGGGCAAGACGATGATCGCGCGGCGGATTCCGTCCATCCTGCCGCCGCTGACGGTTCGGGAGGCGCTGGAGGTTTCGCGCATCCACTCGGTCGCCGGGCGCGAGAAGGGGACGGTCGGCTTCGTGACGCGCCGCCCGTTCCGCGCTCCGCACCACACGGTCAGTTCCATCGGCCTTCTGGGCGGCGGGGCGAGGCCGATGCCGGGCGAAGTGTCGCTGGCGCACCGCGGCGTTCTCTTCCTGGACGAGTTCGCCGAGTTCCCTCGGCAGGCGCTCGAAGTCCTGCGGCAGCCACTTGAAGACGGCCATGTCGGCGTCTCGCGGGCCGCGGCGGCGCACGACTATCCGTCCCGCTTCATGCTCGTCGCGGCGATGAATCCGTGCCCGTGCGGCTATTTCAACGACGCTACGCGCACCTGCCGATGCACGCAGGCGCAGATCCTCAAGTACCAGCACCGCGTGTCGGGTCCGCTCCTCGACCGCATCGACATCCAGGTCGGCGTGAACGCCGTGCCGCTTCGCGAGCTACAGTCGGCGACGCCGTCCGAACCGAGCGCGGTCATCCGCGAACGGGTAGTCCGCGCCCGGCAGATCCAGCAGGAGCGTTACCGGGACATGCCGGGAGTGCTGACCAACGCTGACGTGCGCAGCCGCGACCTGCCGGCCGTCTGCAAGATGGGAACGGCCGCGCAGGCGGAGGTCCGGCGGGTAATCGAGCGGCTGAACCTTTCGGCGCGCGCCTACGACCGCATTCTGCGCGTGGCGCGTACGGTCGCGGATCTCGAAGGCGTCGACGCAGTCGAGGAGCGGCATGTTCTCGCCGCGGCGGCTTATCGTCAGCTGGACGGCGAGGAACACACTTTCTGGGCATGACGGACGTCGGCCCCGAACCAAAAACCAAAACCAAAAACAACAGGAGGCAAAACCATGGTCACAGACAGTCAGAACAACGGCATCGGCGGGAGCGACAAGGAGGTGCGGCGGACTTTCCGTCCGAACCTGCAGCTCTTCCATCCGAACGCCAAGGGGACGGGCAGCGCGGTGAAGTTCGAACTTCATCCGGCCCATGACGACCGGGACGGCTGCATCATGATGACGCTCGCCAACCAGAAGTCGGTCGGCAGCCGCACGGGCGAGACGCCGACCTATTCGACCTTCGACTGGGAGAACCGCATCTGCGTCAAGCTCGACTTCAGCGATCTTGCCGCGATGCTGCAGGTCTTCCGCGGCGAATGCGAGTCGATCGCCGACGGGCACGGGCTCTACCACCGCTCGGTCGACTTCAGCACGAAGATCAACCTGCATCATTTCGTCGACCCGCGGCCAGGCTATCTCGTGGAGGTCTACCGCAGCTCGAACGGACGCTCCGGTCCCGAGAAGGAGTCGAACGCGAGGTTCCTGCTCAGCAGCGCGGAGGCCGAGGGACTGTCCGTCGCGATCGAACATTCGCTGGCCGTCGTCTGCTTCGGCATCCCGATGGTCATTCCGCACGACACGTCGGCCTATCGGGCCCGCGTCAAGGAGGCGCGCAATGGCGCGGCGGCCTGATATCGACAATGTCGGCGTGCGCCGCGGGTGCTGGGGCGAAGACCGGGCGGTGGAGTATCTCCGGCTCAAGGGCTACGAGATCCTCGACCGCAACGCCTGCCCAGTCTCCCGCGACCGCCGGCTGGAGATCGACATCGTGGCGTACGAGGTGGCGACGGACACGCTGGTCTTCGTCGAGGTCAAGCAGCACCGCGACTTTTCGCCGTACCAGCGCCGGCTGCGGAGCGTTACCGCCCAGAAGCGGCGCAACGTCCGCCGGGCCTTCAACGCCTGGCGCCGCATCAACCGGTGGGAGACCGGCTACCGATTTGACGTCATCGAGGTTTACGGCACGCCGGAAGGCGGCCGTCCCGTCATCGACCACGTGGAACGGGTCGACCTTTTCGTTCCCAATGACAAAACCGTAAGATGGAGGTAAGGAAATGAGTGCACTTGAAGACATTCTGAAGGACATCCGCAAGCAGTTCGGCGAGATGTCCATCCTGCGGCTCGGCGACGAGGCCCGGCATGACGTGGCGGTCGTTCCGACCGGGGCGCTGGGACTCGATCTCGCGCTCGGGGTCGGCGGCTTTCCGCGCGGACGCATCGTCGAGCTGTACGGACACGAGTCGTCGGGGAAGACGACGCTCGCGCTGCACGCCGTGGCGAACGCCCAGAAGGCCGGCGGCACGGCGGCCTTCATCGACGCCGAACACGCGCTCGATCCCGGCTACGCCCGCAAGATCGGCGTCAAACTCGACGAACTGATCGTCTCGCAGCCGAGCTCGGGCGAAGAGGCGCTGACGATCTGCGAGGAGCTGGTCCGTTCGGGGGCACTGGACGTCGTGGTGGTGGATTCGGTCGCCGCGCTGACGCCGCAGGCGGAAATCGACGGCAGCATGGGCGACAGTCACGTCGGCCTCCAGGCGCGGCTCATGTCGCAGGCGATGCGCAAGCTGACCGCGGCCATCGCGCAGACGAAGACGCTGTGCATCTTCACCAACCAGGTCCGGGAGAAGATCGGCGTCATGTTCGGCAACCCCGAGACGACGCCCGGCGGCAAGGCGCTCAAGTTCTACGCGACCTGCCGTCTGCAGGTGCAGCGGATCGGGGCGATCAAGACCGCGGCCGGCGAGATCGTCGGCAACCGGACGCGCGTCAAGGTCGTCAAGAACAAGGTAGCCGCGCCGTTCGCCGAGGCGGAGTTCGACATCCTCTACACCTGCGGCATCTCCTACGAAGGGTCGGTTCTGGACGTCGCGCTGGCGCGTGGCGTCGTCGAGAAGCGCGGCAGCTGGCTCGCGTTCGGAGGCGAAAACCTGGCGCAGGGACAGTTGGCGGCCATCGAGGTCCTGAAGGCGGATCCCGAACTGACGGCGCGGATCGCCGAAGCGGCGCGCACCGCTCCCGCCGTCGCCGGACGGGAGAAGGCGGGGAAGCGCGCGGCATGAACGACCGTCTGAGCGAGCGGCACGTCCAGGCGATCTGGTACGATGCCGGTCTTCGCCCCCGGCATCTCGTCACCCGCCGCGGCACCGAGGTCCGGGTGGTCCATCCGGGCGACTGGAACCTGGGGCCGGGACCGGACTTCCGCGACGCCGTCCTCGAGCTCGGCAAGGAGCGGCGGCGCGTGCGTGGCGACGTCGAGGTTCACATTTCGCCGCTCGACTGGGACGCGCACGGCCACGGGACCGACCCCGCCTATGCCCACGTGATCGCGCACGTGACGTGGCGCGGCGGCCCCGAGCCAGATTCGCTGCCGTGCGGATCGGTGGCGATCTGGCTGGGGCGCTTCGTTTCGGCGGAGACGCACTTCGATCCGGCGCAGATTGACCTCTCGGCGTATCCCTACGCCAGTTCGGCGGGGATGGAGCGCCCCTGCCGCGGACGGCTGGAGGGGCGGCCGGACCGTGCGGCGGCCGAACTGACGGCGGCTGGGGTCCGGCGGCTGGAGGGGAAGGCGCGGCGATACCGGCAGCTCGGCTGTACGCGGGAGAACTTCTACCGGGAGGTGATGAACGCGCTGGGCTACAGCCGGAATTCGTCCGGCTTTCGGTCGGTCGCCGCGGCGGTTCCGGTCGAATGCGTCGTGAGCGAGCCGGAGAACGCGGCCGCGGCGTTTCTGGCGGCGGCGCAGTTCGCGGAATGGGACCGTCGCAACGTGCGGCCGGGCAATTCGCCCGAGGTCCGGTTGCGGGCGGCGGCGCGGCTTTTCACCGAAACGGAGGCGCTGCAGCTGGACGCGGCGACGAATTTCGCGCATCGGGACTGTGTCGAGATGATCCGCCTGCTGTCGGCCGGACACATCATGGGGCGCGGACGCGCGGCGGCGATTGTCGCCAATGTCGTCGTGCCCTGGGCGCTGGCGGCGGGGCGTCTCGGCGAGGTTCCGGACTGGTTGCCGCCGGAGGACCTGTCGGACCCCGTGCGGCTGACGGCCTACCGGCTGTTCGGGCGCGACCACAATCCCGCGCCGCTTTACGCGCGGGACGACGTCCGCATTCAGGGGCTGCTGCAGATACACCGCGAGTTCTGCCTGCCGCTCCATCCCGACTGCGCCGCCTGTGCGCTGGCGGCGCCGGATTAATCCCTCACTCCGTTCGCCATTCCACGAAGATGAAGGAATTCGGCTGCATGTGGACGAGGCACGAGCCGTCGGACGCGCGGACGAGCGAAACCTCGGTGTAGATGCGGAAGGAGTCCGTCATGTGGCAGCGCGCCTGGCGGAGGTCGATGCCCGGCAGGTGCAGATAGACGGTCGCCGTGTCGGTTATGTTGTTGTCGTCGGAATAGCGCACGACTAACAGGGCGCACGTTCCGTCCGCGCCTTTTGCCGCGATGGCGCGAAAGTCTGCCGCAGTCTCCGGACGGAGCTGTCTATCTGGCGAGACGCCTGTCTCCGCTTCGGTTTTCTGGCCTCGTCCATGGATGACGGAGCATTCTACCTGCGTGCCGCAATCAGCGAGCCGAGCCCAAGCGTAAAATGGATAGTAGCCGCGCATCGGCGCCAGCGACAGAGATTTGAAGATGCCGTTCATACCGCCCGGCCGCGCATCGTAGTACATGAGGTGGTCAACCTTGGCCGACTGACATTCGACCATCGTCGCGGCGACGAAAGCCGCGCCTTTCTGGTTGAAGCTGCCGCTTTCGACTTCGCGCGAATACTGCCAGTCGTCCACCCAGCCCTTCACGTAGTTCCACTCGTTCAGGATTGATTCGGTGGCCGTGAAGCCGTATTCGTCCAGCATCTCTCGCGCGTTCCGGCACTGGTTCGCGATATGCGCCGGGTCGACGGAGTACAGATGCCAGGAGAAGAAGTCCAGCGGCACCTGGTTGTCGCGGCAGTACGCGAGGAATCTCCGGCACCAGTCGAAGCGTCCGCAGCTTGCGGGACCGCCAATTTTCAGGTCGGGAAACTTCGCCTTCAGATGCTTGGCTGCCGTCTCGTAGAGGCGAAAGTAGTTCGTGACCGTGCCGCCCCAGCAGCGGGGGCCAGTCGGCAGCGCGTTCGGATCGTCCGACACATCGAGGTCCGGCTCGTTCCAGATCTCCCAGTAGACGATGTCGAACTGGTTGGACCAGACGATGTTCTTCGTGGTGTGCGCCGTGTCGGTCGCCCAGCCCCAGCCATCCTTGTAGTGGTGAATTACGTGTTCGCAGATGCGTGCCCACTTCGCGAAGTCCTTCGGCGGCAGGGCGCCGTATTTCTTGGGTCCGTGCTCGATCGTCTGGCCGAGGCGGAAGAACGGCTTCGTTCCCGCGCGGATGATGTTGTCGAGATAGTAGTCGGTGAAGACGAAGTCGTAGTTCTTCGGATCGTTCTCGTCCGCGTCGAAATTCGGGAAGATCGCGCTGATGTCGCAGGCGTGGGCACCGCCTGGCACGCAGCCGATGCAGTCGTGGGTGCGCGCCATCGGGATGCGCAGGGTCCGGTAGTCCTCGAAGTTGCCGGACTTCTGGTCGCCCGCCACCGGCGAGATCGCCGGACCGCCGTTCACCGAGTTCATGTCGAGGATCGGGCCGAGTTCTTTCGTCGTATCGACCGTGATCACCGCTGTCGCCGCCGGTTCTGCGGCGAAGGCGTTAGAGACCGCCAGCGCTGCCGCCAGCGCAACTCCGCTTGCAAGTTTGTTCATCGTGTTGTGTCCTTTCCAGATTCATGGTTTCGTTGCAGACAATTATAGCAAAAGTCGGCGGGGTGGGGCAAACTGCGGTAGGTGTCAGAACGCGCTGGCGGTTGCCGGCGGAACGCTTGAAGATTTGGCGAGCCGCCGTTTGAAGTCCGGCGATTCGTTCGTGCTTGACTTTGGCGAGCATCTGGTCGGACGTCTTTCGCTCCGGCTCGGCGATCTGCGGCTGCAGGCGCTGGTCAACTACGAGACCTATCGCAACTTTGAGGTCGTGAAGCGCTGTCTTTTGACGGTGCTGACCGATGGCGACGCCCGCAAGCCGAGGACTCCATACGGCTGTCATTATCTTGTCGAGGCCCTTTATCGGTCGGGCTTGCGGGCCGAGGCCGACAAGACGCTGCTGCAGTATTGGGGGGCGATGATTGAAAAGGGTGCGGACACGTTCTGGGAGGCGTTCATACCCGGAGATGACAAGTTGAGTCCGTATGGTGATTTCAGGATCAACAGCTATTGCCACGCCTGAAGCTGTGGGCCGTCATATTTCCTCCGCAATTAGAATTTTAGGGCGTTGACAAAGTGAAGGGTGGCGGGAAAGCGGGTTGGTCAACGGTTTCACCGCACCCGTCCGGTTCGCTTATCTTTTTTCCCCTTGCATTCCTGTGCCGTTTATGATAAACTATGCGCCATTCATTCATTGAAAAGGAAGTGAAAAGACATGGTTAAGATCAGAATGCGTCGGACGGGTTGCACCAATCACGCGACCTACCGCATCGTCGCGGCTGACGAGCGCAGCCCGCGTGACGGCAAGTTCCTGGAGATTCTGGGCTGGTACGACACCCAGATCAAGGAGAACAATTTCCAGATCGACCTCGAGAAGGTCGATGCCTGGATCAAGAAGGGCGCCAAGCCCTCCACGACCGTCGCGAGCCTCATCCGTCGTGCCAAGAACCCCAACCTGAAGCCCCACCACGCGGTGAAGGCGAAGAAGGCTGAAGAGAAGAAGGCCTAAGCCGAGGAGGTTTCATCATGGGTATCAAGCTTATCGACAAGATCAACGCCGAGCAGACGGCGAATCTCGAGGGCAAGGGTTTCCCCGAATTCCGCGCTGGTGACATCGTCCGCGTCTCCATCAAGATTAAGGAAGGCGACAAGTTCCGCATTCAGGACTTCGAGGGCAAGGTTCTGGCCGTCGACAACGGGCGCAAGAACATTGCCGGCAACTTCACGGTGACCCGCGACAGCTACGGCGTCCGCGTGGAGAAGCTCTTCCCGTTCAACAGCCCCTGGATTCAGGCGATCAAGCTCGTCAAGAAGGGCGAGGGCTGGCGCGCGAAGCTCTACACCGAGCGCACGTTCTGCTCGCACAAGGCGGTTCGCAAGCTCGTCAAGAAATAAGAGCGTTGTTTCAATGGATGAATCGGGGGCCGCGGTTTTGCCGCGGCCCTTTCGTTTTACGGCAGGTTTGAGGGCGAAAATTGCCATTTGCTTTTTGCGTCTAAAATTTGATATAATGTTCGGCAAGCGATTTGGAGGGATGGCCGAGTGGCTGAAGGCAACGGTTTGCTAAATCGTCGTACGGTCTAATCTCCGTACCGGGGGTTCAAATCCCCCTCCCTCCGCCAATTCCAGTCGGTACGTTTTATTTCTGGCATGCCATCCGTTCACGAGTTGAGGTTCCCGTTCGCCGTCCACACGGCGCGTTACGGCTATGACTGGTCGGCCGTCCCGCCGGGGCTGTCCAGGGAGGAGCTTGACTCGGTCTACCGGCTGGCGGTTTCGCGGAGGCCAGAGTTTCTGCCGGAGGGGGCTTTCGTCTTCGGCGTGCTGGCGCGTGAAGGCCTGGCGGCGGTCTTCAGGCTTCAGGTCGCCCAGGCGTGGGACGCAAACGGGCGCGATGCCGAGTACGCCGCTTTTGTCTTTGTTCCGCAGACGGATTGGCGTCGGGTGGATTTCGCCGTCTTACTGGACGATCCCGCCCTTTGCCGGCCCTTGCGGAGCCCGCCCCGGGAACTGTCGTATGCGGGGCCGCCATCGGAGCCGGCAGACGAGATGACCCGTCTGGCCGTCTGTCGGACGGAAGGCGGCGAGCTGTCGGCGCGCCCGATGGTTTGCGGACTGGGGGCGGCGCTGGCGGAATCGTCTGCGGGCTCGAACTGGCGCGCGCTGGTGGCGGTGCGGACGGAGGAAGGCGAGCGCTGGTTCGCGTCCGGGGCGAATGCGCCGCGGCGAATGGAGGTTGCCGACACGCCGTCTGACGATGCGGCGAAGGGCGTGGACTGGGGTGCGGTGGTTCTCTGGACGCTGGCCGCGTTTCTGTCGGTGCTGGCGATCTGGCGGGCGGTGATTGGCTAGAACTGGCGAAAGGGGGGGATATGAGCAAGATAGCGATCGTGGGGTGCGACGGCAGCGGAAAGACGGTCTTGGTTTCCGCGCTGAGCGACTATTACCGGGCTGGAAGCCGTCCAAACCAGACGTGCGTCATGGTGCCTGCAACGTCCGCGACGCGGCGTTACGTCACCAATCTCCACCGCATCATGCGCATCGACCACAAGTGGCCCCAGGCCACGAGCGACATCGCCGGCGGCAGTGTGCTGAGCTGGTCGTTGATGCGAAACGGCAAGCCGCTGGCCGAATTGCAGATGATGGACTTTGGGGGGGAGAACTTCCGCTACGCCTTTCGGGATGACGGCGAGGAGGTCAATGCCGAGGTGGTAGGGAAACTGCGCGCTTACATCCAGAGCGCGGATTTCGTGGTGGTGACCGTCGGAATGGACAAGTTGGTGCGCAACCTGACGCCGGAGATGTACGGCGAGTTGGATCGCGGCGACATCGAATATGACCGTGACGCCGAGGCGCAGTGGGTTACGGAGCGACTGCTGAAGATGGTTACCTCGAAGATGGCGAGCAATCCGCCGGGGGTCGTCGTCGCCCTGACGCAGGCCGACAAGCATCGGGATGCCTTGCGCGAATTCGGCGGGGCGAAGGCGCTTTTCGACCGCTGCTGGCCAGAAATCGCGGCACTGTATCCGTCGCTGGAGGTCGTCGACGTGGCGTCGATCGACCGGATGACCTCCGACGGCAATCCGGCGGCCGGATACCGGACGGATGGCGTACTCGGCTTGATGAGGGTGTTTTCCCGCTTTTCCTTTGGGGACGAGTCGGAACTTTGCCGTCGGATGGATGCCGTGGCGGAACGACTTGCTGCCCTGGGCGAGCCTCCCGATCCGTCGCGATTCCTCGCCGGCACGGGGGAGTTCAAGGTGCTGCTGGACGAACTTCACGTCAAGCTGGCGCTGGTCGAAGCCGAGGCGGCGGATCTGCTGGCGGCTTACGACCTTCGGCTGAAGGACTTCGAGGCGCGGGCAAATGCCTTGAGACGGGCGGAGACGGTCAGATTGAAGACCCAGGCCGAACTTGAGGCGGCGCGCCAGAGAAATCTCGAGCTGCAGAAGGCCCAGCGTCTGGCCGCGGAGGAAGAGCTGCGGCGGCAGCGCATGGAGGAGGAGGAGCGTTCGCGGCGCGAGGAGGCTGCCCGTGAGGAAAGGATTCGGCGGCAGCGTGCTGAGGCTCGGGCGGAAATGGCGCGGCAATTGCTGGCACGGGGCGTGCGGGCGCTCCGCGTCGGGTCGGTCGCGATGGGAGTCGCGCTGGCGGTCGGCCTGGTGGCCTGGGCGGTGATCGGCTTGACGGGGCATGTGCGTGAGAGCCGCCGTCGGGCCGAAGCCCAGGCGGCGGAACGGAACGCGGAGGAGCTGCGGGCCGAGCAAGAGCGGGCTGCGGCGGAAAAGGAGCGGGAGGAGTCCCGTCTGGCGGAGAAGGCGAGGCTGGAGACCGAGGCCAAGGCGGCCGAAGAGGAGGCGGCGCGACGCGCGGCGGAGGAGCGTCGGCGTCAGCAGCAGGCGCAGGAGTCCGCGCGGAAGGAAAGCGTGCGCACCTTCGGCGAACGCCTGGAGATGGCCCAAAGCGGCGATCGGGCTGCCATGGTCTGGGTCGGCAACCAGTACTACTCGTCGACGAACCCGGCGGTCGTGTCCGTCGACTACGAAAAGGCGCATTACTGGTATGACCGTGCGGCTACGCTCGGCTCGGCGCAGGCTAATTACTTCCTGTCACTGATGCAGGAGCAGGGGACCGGCTGTCAGCGGGACGAGGTCCTGTCGGGGCGTTACTGCCTTCAGGCCGCACGCCTGGGATATCCTGAGGCAATGTTCTGGACCGGCATCTATTTTCAAGAGGGTTCCCACGGCTTCGAGAAGTCGCCTGCAACGGCGTACAAATACTTCCAGCGGGCTAAGGGCGCCGGCTTCAGACACGACGATTTGGACAGTTTGCTGCATGCCGTGGAGTCCGGAAAGGACGGCGAGGCGGTGGACGAACTCTATCCCAGCAATCCGAGGTCGCCGAAGACGGAGCGGAACCATTCGTTCCTAGGCATTTTCTAATGGTTTTGAGCGCAGAATAGGTGCGATTACGCTCGGACGATCTCCTTGAATTTCAGGCCGAAACGGGCGAGGTATTTGGACAGGCGGTCGGTGCTGTTGGACGAGGCCTTCGCCTTGAATGAAACGGCGTAAAGCTTGCGCGCGGCATCGGCGGCAGAGTCCGAGCCGCGGCATATCCCGATGACGTGCGCAAGCTGGACGAGGTCGAAGTCGTCGTAACGGTCGGCATAGTCTTTGCCGAGCAGCGCGGAAAGATCGGCTTTGTCCGCGTCAGTCGATTTGCTTTCCGCGTTTTCCGGTCCGGCGCCGCCTTCGCGGCTTCGTCCGATTTCCTCGTTGACGTCGGCAAGGGTGATGCGTCCGCCGTCGGCGAGGGTCGCCATTCTCACGACCATCGCGTTGAGGTCGCGGAAATTGCCGGACCACCGGTTGTTCGGGTCGAGGGCGAAAGCGAGGAACCGCTCGCGGGCTTCCTTGTTAAAGGAGATGTGCTTGCCCCGCTTCTCGCTGAAGCGGACGAGCTCGTAGTCGAGATTCGGTTCGATGTCCTCGCGCCGGTCCGCGAGTCCAGGAAGCCGGAAGCTCCAGAGGTTGGTGCGCGTCAGCAGATCGAGGCGGAACTTGTGTTCGCGAACGTCGTTCATCAGCTCGCGGTTCGTGCCGCAGATGAGCTGGAAGTCGCTGTGTTCGTTTGCTTTCGCGCCGAGGGGGCGGAAGGTCTTCTCTTCGATGGCCTTGAGGAGCAGGGCTTGCGCTTCGAGCGGAAGTTCGCCGATTTCGTCGAGGAAGACCATGCCGCCGTCCGCCTCCTTGAGATAGCCGTCGTGGTTCGCGTCCGCGCCGGTGAACGCGCCTTTCCTGTAGCCGAAGAGTGCGGCCTTCGCGAGTTCGCCGCCGAGCGTGGCGCAGTTGACGTCCACGAACGCGCCTTTGACCTGTCCGTTAAGTTTTTTCAGCTTGAAGATCTGGTTGGCGAGCTGGCTTTTGCCGGCGCCGGTGGGCCCGGTGAGGAGAATCGGATCGGACGAGCGGATGGCGACGCGCTCGATGGTTTCGATGAGCTGGTTGAACGCGGTGTTCTTAGTGTCGATGCCTTGTTTCAGGAACGTTAGGTCGTCTTGACGCTCGGTCTCGAAGCGCTTGGCGAGCTTGTCGTAGCGGGAGAGGTCGAGGTCGATGACGTTGATCGTTCCCTTGGGATCGTTGGAGTGGCGGACATGTCCCTCCTTGGGCGTGGTCTGGACGAGTTTCGCCTGGAGGTGGCGCGATTCGGCGAGCAGGAAGAGGCATATCTGCTCGACATGCGAGCCGGTCGACATGTGGATGAAGTACCGGGTCTTCTCTTCGTGAAAGCACGGACGCTTCGCGTAGTCGTAGAACTTTTCGTAGACCTCTTCGAAGTCCCACGGATCCTGAAGCTGGACGATGTCGAAGACCACCTTCGTCTCTGGCGAGACGCTGGCGATGTCCGTTTTGATCCGCTTGGCCAGTTCCGTGTGTTCGCGGTTGAAGATGAGGTGCAGTTCGTCGATCGGAAGATCGTCCTGCTGGACGAGCCCGATGGTCGGGCGCCAGGTGTCCCACCGTGAGGGCCCCGTTCCGCCGTGTGCGTCTTTCTGGGTGCCGAGAACCGAGATGACTGTCGTTTTCATGGTGAGTATTATACCATCAGCCCGGCGATTTTTCCAGTAACGTGCGACACCAATTTTGGGGATTGACAGATTAGGCCAATTTTTTGTAAAATATATCATAGTTATGTGTATGGTCTCATCGAGAATATGGCTTTCTGCCCTTTTGGCGGTGTCGTTAGGCATCGGGGGCAGCGGGTGCGTTACGCGCCAAATTGCCAAGTTGTTTAGGGCGGAAGAGCCCGTAAATGTCGATGCGGTGGCCAGATTTTGGAACGGTCCGCGGATCGGTCCCGGGATGAATCTGAACATCACCGTCGGCGCGGTGGCCGTCAAAACGACCTCGATGTCGGTGCTGGTCGATTTGAATGGCGATGTTACGCTACAGTACCTGTTGGAGCATCCGGTGCATTGCGACGGCATGACGCTGGATGAGTTCAAGGCGGCGTTGGTCAAGGAGTATTCAGAGTATATCCGTCAGCCGCAAGTCACGGTGACGTTTGGCAGTTACGACGGGCAGGGCGTCAGTCCGTGGGGAACGGTAACGGTGATGGGCGAGGTCGGGACGCAGGGGCCGGTGAATATGCCGCCGACGATGGACCTGACCGTGACGAAGGTGTTGCAGCTGGCCGGCGGCGCGAAGGCTTATGCCGACACGACGCGCATTCGCGTGATGCGGTGCGACAAAGACGGCAACCAGACGACGTACAAGGTCGACTTAAGGGAAATAGGCGAAGATGGGCGTTTTGACAAGGATATGTTGCTTAAGGCTGGGGATGTCGTCTATGTGCCGGAGACGTGGTACTGATAAATCTCGTTTGGAGGAAGGAAAATGAATAAGATGTTGAAAATACTCGGAGCCGTCGCGGTGGCGGTTTTCATGGCAAATTCGTCCTTGGGGGCCGGCAAGTCTCAACTGCAGCTGTCGGATGCTGTGGCGAAGATTGACGCTGCGGTGTCGGATCCGTCCTTGATGACGTCGATCGCCAAGCAGCTGTCGTCGGCGGATGCGGTCAAGTTCCTCGCGTCTGTCAACGCGGCGGTTGCCAAACTGCCGGTGAGCGAGGAGGAGCGGGCGGCGACGTTCGTGAATGCCAACCGTGCGATTCTGAACGGCGCGACAAGCGAGACGGCTTCGGATCTGCTGGCGGAGGTGTTTGCCACCGTGCCGCCGGCGGCGCTGACCGTCCTCAACGAGGAATTGGCGAACACGGTCTTCGGCCGCAAGGATCGCGGCAAGCGGATTTCTGACGATCTGTATCGCGAAATTTGCACGAATCTGATGTCGAATGTCGTCGCACGCTGTCAGAGTGCCGACAATTCTGCTGTCCGCGAGGCTTTTGCCGCGATGATGATGGTGCGTGCGGCAGGGGAGTCGACCGCGGGTACGGCAGATGCCGCAGCCGGTTCGGCGGCCGGTGCTTCTGGTGCGGCCGGTGCTTCGGGTACGGGTGCGGCCGGTGCTTCGGGTACGGGTGCGGTCGGTGCTTCGGGTACGGCCGGTGCTTCGGGTGCGGGCGCGGCCGGTGCTTCGGGTACGGGTGCGGCCGGTGCTTCTGGTGCGGCCGGTGCTTCGGGTGCGGGCGCGGCCGGTGCTTCGGGTGCGGGCGCGGCCGGTGCTTCGGGTGCCGGTGCGGCCGGTGCTTCGGGTACGGGTTCCGCTAGTGCGGCAGGTGCTACCGGTGCTGCTGGTGCGGGTACTGCGGGAGGTTTTGCTGCGGCGCTGACTGCGGCTTTGACGGCGATGATTCCAGACGCTGCTGCGGCCGAACAGGCGAAGAACGTCTGGATTCCGGCAGGGCTGGGGAAGGATGCGTCGTGGGCGAGTGCTCCGAAGTCCTACGAGGCGATTATGGCGGCTTGCGACCAGGGGACGATGACGATGATCCCCGAGTTGAGCATGATCGCCAGGATGACTCCGCGGCAGAAAGACCAGTACATGCTGATGTTGCTGGCGAACGGCGACAAGGATCTGGCCATCAAGCTGACCCGCGGTGACGGAGATCAGGCGTTTGACGGTGCGGGAGAGGATCGTGACCTGTGGCGTATTCCTCGGACGATGCTCCATCGCAAGTGGAATCCGAAGTACAAGCGTGGGGACCCCTTCAATCCAGATGAACCCAAACCCTATCTCGGGCAAACCTACTAAAGAAAGGGGGCGCTGAAATGAACGTAAAGAACATCCTTTTCTGCGTAGCGCTTGGAGCGGTGTGCTGGGGTGCGAATGCAGAGCTGATTGACCGTCCTGGCGGCATCAAGATCGGGACGCGCATGACCTTGCGGCCTTATGTCTCGTTCTCCTACACCTTCGATTCGAACATGGACGGTGCGCGGAGTTCCGGTAATTCGTCCAGCTGGACGATCAACCCCGGTCTGTCCCTCGACTACCGGGCGGAGAACTGGACGCTGGCGGCAAGCGTACATTACGGCTGGCATGTTTATTCCAATGCGCGTGACGACCGTCTTGATCACCAGAACTGGGGTGAGAGCGTGGCGTGGAATTGGCATGGGGAAGACGGTTGGTCGGCGGTCATCAGCGAGAGTTACAGCAAGATTCTTGCCGATGACGACATGATGGCAGGTGACGGAAAGGGCCTGTGGCGCGATCGTCTTCAGCTGACGGTCAGCGGCGCGCTGAACAAGCAGATAACCGAAAAGGTGCATGCCGGGATCAATGGCAATGTGTATGGGCTTGATTATTCCAATGATCGTTCGCACTTTGCGCCGCTTTACGGTTGGTCGCGGTGGAGCGTGGGAGGAACGTTGGGCTATACGTTCGGCGCGTTTTCCGATTTCTTCGTGAGCGGCGCGTATCATGGCTACACTCAAGACAACGATTACGATCTGTACGGCGAGAAAGGGTATAAGCGCAATCGGAAGATCGGGCAGGAGTCTTCGGGGTATTCGGTTCACATCGGCATGGGGTCGTGGATGACGGAGAAGATCACCTACAGCGTGTCGGCTGGCTATTCGTCGTTTCGTTATGGCGGCGGTTCGAACAACGGCGGCGGCTTCACTTACAATGGCAATTTGAACTGGATGATCAGCGAGACATGGAACATGACGGCGGCGATCGACGGTTATTATCAGCCTTCGGAGCGCGAGTACGGCAGTTCGCAGCGTACGGATTCCTTAATGTGGGGTCTTTCGCACTCGATGATCAGGGGCAAGCTGTCCGCAACGCTTAACCTCACCTACCGGCACGAGACGCATGAGTGCTGCGACTATGTTGACAGCGATTACAATATGGACATCCTGACGGCGCGTCTCGGGTTGGACTATACGCTGAATCGTTTCCTGTCCTTCTTTGCCAGCGTTGAATATCAAACCGAGATTAACGACGGCGGACGGGAGTTGGGGAACAATTACGATTATGACCGCTTCAGGGGAACGCTGGGCTTCCGTTTGGCATACTGATAAGTGCAGAAGCTGATTACAAGATATGCTTTGGCGGCGCATCTCGCCCTTGTGGCGGTCGCGCCGCTTCTCCTATTGCCGTTTTTAAAACCTGATGCCGTTGCCGTTGCGGTTTTGTGGTTGTCGCTCTTTGCCGCCGTCTGGCTTCTGGCCCAGCCGTCTTGCCGGCGGGAGGAAACCTTGACGCAGGCCTCGCGGAGGGTGCGTCGCGCCATCCTCGGCGATGGACTCTTCTGGCTGGGGGTCGTCGTCATTGGATATTTCCTGACGCTTGTTTTCAAAGACGGGGCGAGTTTGTCGTACGAGCCGGTCCAGGGAGTGTGGCAGTTGCGCGAGCCGGTGGGAAGTGGCCTGCAAGGCGCCGTGGCAGGATCGGGTGCGTTGCCATTGGCGACGGTCGTTGGACTCGTGGTGACCATGCAGGGGGTGTCGCATGCGCTCGGCCGGCGGGCGAGACGGGCCTTTCTGCTAGTTGGGTCGAGTCTCTCGGCGATTGGCGTGTTTGTGCTCTTGGCGGTCGTCAGGTGGGGAGGTTTTGACAATCTGCTGTCCGTCGATTATGCCAGCCCATATTTCTTCGGAGTGGCCTTTGGATGGTGGGCGGTGGCGGGGCTTGTGGCGCTTTTTCTCGCGGTGCGCGAAGAGTGGTGGACGGGGGCTTCCGTGGCGGGGGTTGTGACTTTGGTTAATGTCGGGGGTCTGGCCCTCTTCGCGCCTGTGCCGGAGATATTGTGTTTTGAGGCGGCTCTTCTGCTGCTGGCGTTGGCGGCACTTGGCGTGAGCAGGCAGCGTTTTTCTGCGCGTGGGCTGACTGCCTGCCTGGTGGTGACCGGGCTTGTGCTGGCGTTGCCTTTTTGGGCGCTGGGACTTGGGCGGAGTCAGGTGGCTGTGGCCGCGAAGTTTCAGGCGCTCGTTCGGTTTGAACTCTGGCCCGATGCCGTTGTCGCGCTTCGCTCGCAGCTGTCCGATCTGTCTTCGCGCATCTGGCATGAGGCGCGCCCGTATGGCATTGGCCTTGGAGCGTTCCCAACCTGTTTGCGGGTGTTTGCGACATCGGCAGATTGGGCGGTGATCCGTCCGTGGCAGACGGCCGCGACGAACGGCTGGTGGCAACTTCTGCTTGAGCATGGGTGGACGGGGGCCGTCTGGTTCGGCGCTTTCGCGTTGTGGCCGCTGGGTGCATGGGTGCGGCGTATTGTCACGCAATATGGTGCGCTTCACTGGGGGGCGGTGCAGATCCTGATGCCGGTCGCCTTTCTGCTGGGGCTTGTGACGATGGGTTTGAGCGCAACGGGGACGCGCGCTGACGTGTTGCTGGTCTTTTTCCCGTTGCTGGCACTTTCAGAAGGGGCGATCCCGCGTCGGCGGGAGTAGAACAAGGGGGGCAATATGGCAGAAGACGACAAGCCGCTGTATTATGACGACAATGGTGCTAAGACGCCTGCGTATTACGGCAAGGGTCCTGCGTACTACGGCAAGGGCCCGTCTTACTATGGCAAGAATCCGGCCTACT
The DNA here is from genome assembly GCA_045628545.1 of Kiritimatiellia bacterium. Lineage (GTDB taxonomy): Bacteria > Verrucomicrobiota > Kiritimatiellia > RFP12 > UBA1067 > UBA1067. The sequence goes on along the minus strand of JAZQPI010000058.1, from coordinate 14,038 downwards.
ATGGGGCGGGTCAGCAATACGGGAGTTACGGGGCTCCGTCCTATGGCGGGCAGGGCGGCGGAGAGAGCGAGGGGAATTCCGTCGTCGGAGCGCTCTCCGTCGGCCGTATGTTGCGCGTCGTTTCGCAGCGATGGCTCTCCGTTTTCGTCTTCGTTCTCGTTGGCGCGGTGATCTCATTTGCCATTTTCCGCATTTCGCCGACAATTTACCAGACCCAGAGTGAGTTCACGATGGACTTGCATCGGCTGACCGGCGGACGCGGAAGCGCGATTGCGGAATACTCTTCGAACTTTGAAGGTTCGTCGTTTGGCGAAATTTTCAACACCCGCCTTTCGGATTGGCGCGGTGATCGCGTGGTGAATATGATCGTCCAGCGCTATCGCGCCAACTATCCTGCCTCGACGGTGTCCGAGAGCGACATCATCGGCACGATCCGCGGGGCGTCGATTGCGCTTCAGCGCGGGACGCGGATCATTACGATCACCGTGCGGTCGGGCGACCCTGAATTGGCCGCTTCGGTGGCCAATGCCTATGCGGAGGCGATCGAAGAGTTCACGGACGAGGAGAATAAGATCCGCTGCGACAAGGCCGTTCAGCGAATTCACGAGAACGTCGAGAAGAAGCGGAGCGAGGTCGACAAGATCGCAAAGCAGCTCCTGGACTTCCGCTCGGCAAACAAGGTCGACAACCTGCGTTCGCTCAAGGACACGTTGAGCCAGAGCTTTTCCAAGGCGACGGGCGATATTCTGTCCATGGAGACGGAAGAGCGCTGTCTGGTGGAGTACGAGAAACTGCTGGCGGCCGTTCAGAAGGAGCCGGAGACCTTCATCACCCTCTCGGCCAACGTGCCGAAGGCGGAGGAGATCGCCTCCCTCTACCGGGCTTTCGAGGATGCTAACAGCGGCTATCAGGGGATGCTCCAGTCATATACGGACAAGCATCCTGAGGTGAAGGCGCGGAAGGCCGCGCTGGACACGGCGCGCAAGCGCTTCATCGACGGCGCGACGCGCGCCCTGCTGTCCTGTCAGACGGCCTTGCAGGTCGTCCGCAACCAGCTCGCCGATACGCGCACCAAGCAGGAGGTGCTGCGCGGCGAACTTGGGGACGTCGAGCAGCGCATCGTCCTTGCGGAGTCTGGCCTCGGCCAGCTCGAGGCGGAGTTCGGCGTGGCGAACCGCGTGCTCGAGGGTCTCATTCTCGACGAGAACAAGGCGCGGCTGGAGGCGGAGAACAACAACGAGATCGTCCGCGTGGGTCGGCCGGCGGGTGTCCCGAAGTCGCCCATTCTCCCGAACGCGATGATGATTTTCGGCGCGGGCCTTGCCGTTTCGGCGGCTCTTGGCCTGCTCTTCGTTCTGGTGCTGGACAACCTCGAGGACACAGTCGTCAACCTGTCCGATATCGAAGGCCGTCTGGCGCTGAAGGTGCTGGCGGTCCTGCCCCACGTGCGCCGGAAGCGGCGCGAGCAGGTGGCCCACTTCGTCATCGACGAGAAGTATTCCCACTTCTCCGAGTCCGTGGCGGCGCTGCGCAATCTTCTCGATTCTCCGCGCTACGAATCGCTCTCGCACTGTATGCTGATCATCTCCACCCAGCCGGGCGAAGGCAAGACCATCACCTCTTGCTCGCTGGCGTCGGCGTATGCGCAGGCCGGCAAGCGGACGCTACTGGCGGACTTCGACATGCGTCGTCCGCGCCAGGCCAAGGTCTGGGAGCTTCAACTCGAAAAGGACCGGAGCTTCTCCCATGCCATGCAGGCCGCGACCGAAAGCGGCACCACGCCAGATTTCGCGAAGCTAGTCAATAAATCAAAGGTGGACGGACTGGACGTCATCGCCTCCCTGCCGCCCGAAGGCGTTTCGCCGGCGACGATCTTCGGGTCGAGCGTCGTGGGGGATTTCTTCGAGTGGGCCCGTGCGCATTACGATCGCGTTATCATCGATTCGCCGCCGTTCGGTCTCGTCGGCGACGTGGTATCTTTGGCTACGCTTGTCGATTCGTCAATCATCATGTGCTGCCCGGACCGGACGCACTTTAAGCCGATTCAGTATTGCTCGGCCAGCTTGACGGAGGCCGGCGCGAACATTCTGGGCGTCATCGTCAATGACGTCGAAGTGTCCAGCGCGTCTGCGTTCAGCCACTCCCGTCACCACCACAGCTCGTACAGTTCTGGCTACGGTTACGGGTCTGGCTATGGCTCGGGCTACGGCTATGGCTACGGCTATGGCTATGGCTATTCGCCGAAGGAAAAACTGCAAAAGGAGGAGGACGCCGAGAAGCCCGCGCCAGAGACCGCCAAAAAGGTCCCGGCAGAAACGGTTTCAAACGACGACTTGACCGACGATGAATAAACGTTGCATTGTCACGGGGGCGGCCGGCTTCATTGGCTCGGCCTTGGCGCGCGTTCTGCTCAAGGAGACGGACGCGACGGTTCTGGTGGTCGACAAGCTGACTTACGCGGGCGTGCCGGAGTCGCTTCAGGAGGTCGGGCTCAATCCCGAGACCGATATCCTGACGGACATTTCGGCGGCGACGTTCGCCGAGAGCCGGCGGCTCTATTTCTTCAAGGCCGACATCTGCGACCAGGCGAAGATGGACCTCGCCTTCGAGCTGTTCAAGCCCGACACGATCTTCCACCTCGCGGCGGAGTCCCACGTCGACCGCTCGATCGACGGACCGGGCGAGTTCATCCGCACGAACGTCACGGGGACGGCGACCCTCCTGCAGGCGGCGCTGAAGTACTGGAAGACCCTGCCGGAGACGGCGGCCTCCGGCCTGTCGCGCCAGACCTTCGTCTTCCAGCACATTTCGACTGACGAAGTCTACGGCACGCTGGGCGAGACGGGCTTCTTCACGGAGAAGACCCCCTATTCGCCGCACTCTCCCTATTCGGCGTCGAAGGCGTCGAGCGACCATCTCGTCCGCGCCTGGCACGACACCTACGGCTTGCCGACGCTGATCACGAACTGCTCGAACAACTACGGCCCCTACCACTTCCCGGAGAAGCTGATTCCGCTCGTGATCCTGAACTGCCTGGACGGCAAGCCGCTGCCGGTCTACGGCAAGGGGGCCAACGTCCGCGACTGGCTCTTCGTCGAGGACCATGCGCGGGCGCTGATGCTCGTCAACGAGAAGGGAGTGCCCGGCGAAACCTACAACGTCGGCGGCCACAACGAGCGGACGAACCTCGAAGTCGTCAAGACGATCTGCGCGATCATGGACGAGCTCCGTCCCCGCGCGGACGGCGCGAAGTACGAGAGCCTGATCACCTATGTCACCGACCGCCCCGGCCACGACCTGCGCTACGCGATCGATCCGACGAAGCTGATGACGGAACTCGGCTGGAAGCCGCGCGAGAATTTCACGACCGGCATCCGCAAGACGGTCCAGTGGTATCTGGACAACGAATGGTGGTGGAAGCCGATCCACGAGGTCCGCTACAGCGGGCAGCGCCTTGGACGTGGCTGAGGACGTCCGGCCGCATTTTTCAAACAATCAAAGGAGTGAAAATGAATCAGGCAGAGAAAGAGCGTTTGGCGAAGGTCGGCAAGACCTTTAACGCCAAGCGGTACATCGAAAACGAAATTGCCGCGATCCGCGAGCAGGTTGGCGACCGCAAGGTGCTGCTCGCCATGTCCGGCGGCGTGGACTCGTCCGTCTGCGCCGTGCTGCTGCAGCGGGCGATCGGCAAGCAGCTGACCTGCGTGTTCGTGGACCACGGCTGCATGCGCCTCAACGAGGCGAAGGAGATCAAGAAGGTCTTCAAGGGCAAGTTCGGCATCAACCTCATCCAGATCGACGCCGAAAAGCGCTTCCTGACGAAGGCGAAGGGCATCGTCGACCCCGAGCTGAAGCGCAAGTGCATCGGCGGCGAGTTCGTCAAGGTCTTCGCGGAGGAGGCGAAGAAGCTCGGGCGGATCGACTTCCTCGGCCAGGGGACGATCTATCCCGACATCATCGAGTCCGGCGTCGGCGGCCACAAGGCGGTCAAGGCGCACCACAATGTCGGCGGACTGCCGAAGGACATCGGCTTCGCCGGCCTCGTCGGGCCGGTCAAGTACCTTTACAAGGACGAAGTGCGCAAGGTCGGCAAGCTCCTGGGCATCCCCGAGGAGATGGTCATGCGCCAGCCGTTCCCGGGCCCGGGCCTGGCGGTGCGCTGCATCGGCGAGCTCACGAAGGAGAAGCTGGACATCCTGCGCGAGGCCGATTTCGTCTTCCGCACCGAAATGCACAAGGCCAAGCTGGACCAGAAGGCGCAGCAGTTCTTCGCGATCATGACGAACGTCAAGTCCGTCGGCGTCAAGAACGGCGCGCGCACTTTCGGCTACGTCATCGCCCTGCGCGCCATCTCCACGAAGCAGTTCGTCAAGGCGGGCATCGTCGAGCTGCCTTTCAAGTTCGTCTCGTCGGTCGCCGAGAAGATCGCGACGAAGGTGAAGGGCGTTAACCGCGTGGTGTGGGACATCACCCCGAAGCCGCCGGCCACGATCGAATGGGAATGAAGCGCGTCTTTATCGACGGTTCGGCCGGCACGACCGGGCTCCGCATCCGCGAACGGCTCGCCGGCCGCGCCGATCTGGAGCTGGTCGTGCTGCCGGAAGAAAAGCGCAAGGACCTTTCCGCCCGTCGCGAGGCGCTTAACGCCTGCGACGTCGCGTTCCTCTGCCTGCCCGACGCGGCGGCGGTCGAGGCGGTCGCGCTGGTGGAGAACCCCGCGGTCGTCCTGATCGACACATCTACCGCCCATCGCACGGCGGAAGGCTGGGAGTACGGCTTCCCCGAACTCGAGGGACGCCGCGAGCGCATCGCCGCGGCGAAGCGCATCGCCAACCCCGGCTGCCACGCGAGCGGATTCGTCGCGCTGGTCGAGCCGCTCGTGCGCGCCGGGATCGTCGCGGCGGACGAGCGGCTCTGCGCCTTTTCGCTGACCGGCTACTCCGGCGGCGGCAAGAAGATGATCGCCCAGTACGAAGAGGAGCTCGGCACGTCCCCCGCGAAGTCGGCGGCGGCGAAGAATCCGCTCTTCTTCGGCGGCCGCCAGTACGCGCTCGGACAGATCCACAAGCATCTGCCCGAAATGCAGAAGATCTGCGGGCTCGACCGCGCGCCCTGCTTCTCCCCGGTCGTCGTGCCGCACTTGAGCGGCATGGAGGTCACGGTGCAGCTTTTCGGACGCGATCCGCAGGCGATCGAGGCGTGCTACCGCGCGGCTTACGGCGAAGGCGGACTGGTGCGTTTCGCGGCCGACCCTGCGGCGGCGGAGAACGGACTCCTCTCCTCGGCGGGGCTTTCGGGCCGCGACGACCTGGAGGTTTCTGTTTACGGCAACGGCGATCGGGTCATTCTGGTCGCCAGGTTCGACAACCTCGGCAAGGGCGCGTCCGGCGCGGCGATTCAGAACATGAATCTGGCGCTCGGCTGCGACGAGACCGAAGGACTGGTCGTCGGACGCTGAGGCGGCATAGACGTCGGCGGTGAAGGCGAACTTCCATACCCACTCCTGCTGGTGCGACGGACGGGGTTCGCCGGAAGAACTGGTCGCCGCGGCAATCGCGAAAGGCTTCGCCGCGCTGGGGTTCTCCTCCCACATGGCGTTTCCCGTGGACGACGGGACGGCGATTCTTCCGGAGCGCGCGGCGGCCTATGCCGCCGATGTCCGAGCGGCGGCATTGCGGCACCGCGGCGAAATCTCCGTCTATTGCGGCGGCGAGGCGGACTATATCCCGGGCGCGACGGATCCTTCGCGCGACCGCTACGCCGCGCTGGATCTCGACTACCTGATCGGCTCCATTCACTATGTGGTGGCGCCGGACGGCGGCAGGGTGTGCGTGGACGACACGCCGGAACGGCTGCAGTCGGAAATCGCCGCGCATTTCGACGGACGGCCGGAAGACTTTGTCCGCGCCTATTTCGCCGCCGAACGCGAGATGGTCGCGCGCTTTGACTTCGACCTCGTCGCGCATCCCGACCTCGTGCGCAAGTTCAACCGCCGCACTCCGTATTTTGACGAATCGGCCGATTGGTTCCTGAAGGAACTGGACCAGACCGCCGACGCGATCGCCGCGAGCGGCAAGCTCGTGGAGGTCAATACCGGGGCGATCGCCCGCGGCTGGCTTGACGACGCCTATCCGTCGCCCGAATTCCGCGCTCGTCTGCGCTCGCGCGGAGTCCGTTTCGTCCTGTCGTCCGACGCCCATTCGGCGGAAGGCCTGGACGCGGCGTTCGACCGTTATGCGCAGGCCGAGTCCTATGTTGATTTTCGCAGCTTGATCGAAGGGAGACGTCATGGCGGCAGAGCGTGAGCGGTTTGAGTTGGAAGAACCCCTGAAGGAGGAAATCCGCGCGGGGGTCTTTGGCGCGGGCTTTATGCGGCTCGTGCAGTCAGTCCGCCGCGGCGGCTCGACTTTCAAGATCGCGGTCCGCCGCGTGGCCATCGGCGACGCCGTGCGCTATCAGGCGGAGATGACCGAGGCCGGACAGGTCCAGGTGAAGAATTTCGACGCGAACGGCATCGCCGAGGGCGTGGAGGAGATCCTTGCGCAGAAGGGCGCGCGCGATCTCCACCTGATGACGGCGAAGGGCGATCTCCACGTCCGCGTGACGAAGAAGGGCCGAGTCCTCGTTTCGCGGTCCGCCGAGATGAACCGCGAAGTCCGGGTCGAGCCGCACGACCGCGTGAAGAAGGTTCCGCTTGCCGAGTTTGACGCGACGGCGCTCATGAGGGCTGTCGGTATTGCGGACGGCGAGGGGCACGTGCGCGCCTCGATGCGCGGCAAATACGATCAGGTCAACGAATTTCTCAAGGTGGTGAAGGAGACCATCCGCCCGGAGCCCGGTTCGGAGGGCGAGTTCGTCGTCGTCGACTGCGGCTGCGGCAAGGCCTACCTGACCTTTGCGCTCTACTTCTACCTGGTCGAAGTCCTCCAGATTCCGAAGGTGAAGGTTATCGGCGTGGACCGCCGGGCGGATGTCATCGCCGCGGCCCGCAAGGTGGCCGAACAGCTGGATCTCGCCGACCGGGTCGAGTTCGCCGAGTCCGACCTCGCGGCCTTCAACGTGCCGCGGGCGGATCTGGTGGTCTCGCTCCACGCCTGCGACACGGCGACGGACGAGGCGCTGGCGAAGGGCGTGGAGTGGAAGGCGCGCACGGTCCTTTCGGCCCCCTGCTGCCAGCACGAGCTGCAGAAGGTCGTCGGTTCGGGCGCGCCGTCGGACGCGCGTTCCGTCTTCGGCGGACTGCTGCGGCAGTCGATTCTGCGCGAACGGCTGTGCGACATCCTGACGGACGCCTTTCGGGCGATGATCATGCGCATCCTGGGCTTCAAGGTCCAGGTCGTCGAGTTCGTGTCGTCCGAGGCGACCGCGCGCAACATCATGATCAAGTGCGAATACGGGGTGAAGAGCGGCCAGCCCGGCCCCGTCGGCGAATATCTTGAACTGCGCGATTACTGGAAGGTGACGCCGTGGCTGGAGTCGCGGCTGGCGAATTTGCTGAACCGATATCTGTCGCGTTTCGACGCGGCGCAAAAGGAGGAGTGAACGATGGAGAAACCAACGCTCGTGGTGCTGGCTGCCGGCATGGGCAGCCGTTATGGCGGACTCAAGCAGGTCGATCCCGTCGGCCCGTCCGACGAGGCCATTCTCGACTATTCCGTCTTTGACGCGATCCGCGCCGGCTTCGGCAAGGTCGTGTTCGTGATCCGCCGGGACATCGAGGCGGAGTTCCGTGCGCGCATCGTGTCGAAGTACGTCAACAGCGTCGATGTCGACTGCTGCTTCCAGGATATCGCCGATCTGCCGGCTCCCTATTCCGTGCCGGCGGGACGCGCCAAGCCCTGGGGCACGGCCCACGCCACGCGCGCCGCGCGGACGGTCGTCAAGGGTCCGTTCGCCCTCATCAACGCGGACGACTTCTACGGACGCGATGCGTTCGCCCGGCTGGCGGCGTTTCTTTCGGGTTCTGCGGCGGCGGACGCTTCGGCCCTCCATTTCGCGATGGTCGGCTATCGTCTCGACTGCACGCTCAGCGACCACGGCAGCGTGGCGCGGGGCGTTTGCAAGGTGGATGCGGACGGCTGTCTGCAGAGCGTGACGGAGATGACGAAACTCGTCCGCGCCGGCGAGACGGCCGAGAACCGCGAGGATCCGTCCGCTCCCGTCAAAGTGCCGCTGGACGCTCGCGTCTCGATGAACTGCTGGGGCTTCACCCCCGGGCTTTTCGCCGAACTCGAGCGGCGCTTCCCGGCCTGGCTCGACGCCCACGTCGCCGAGGAGAAGAGCGAATGGTACATTCCCTTCGTGGTGGACGAGCTGATTCGCGAGGGCCGGGCGGACTGTCGGCTGTTGCCGACGGACTCGGCCTGGTTCGGGGTGACCTATCGCGAGGACAAGCCGTCCGTCAAGGCGGCGATCGCCAAACTGGTGGACGCGGGTGAATATCCTCGCCGCCTTTTCTGATTTCGTCTACCCGCGGCAGTGCGAGCTGTGCGGCGCGGCCGTGGACCGTCCCGGACGCCACGTCTGCGCCGCCTGTCTGATGCGGCTGCCGTTTGTCGGTCCGGCCGGCTGCTGCCGGCTGTGCGGTCGGTCGGCGACCGGAGCGTCGCAGGACTACGTCTGCGAAGATTGCCGCGGAAGGATCCGCCCGTGTTTTGACGCGGCGACAAGCGCGTTGCGTTTCGAGGGCGCGGCGCGGCAGATGCTGCTCGACTACAAGTTCAGGAGGGGACTGTGGCTGCGGGAGGATCTGGTGGACTATCTGGAGGCGGCGGTTCGGATGCGGTTCCGTCCGGAGGAGGTCGATGTCGTCGTGCCGTTGCCGCTTTCGGCCTGGCACCGCTACGACCGCGGCTACAATCAGTCCGAGGAATTTGCACGTTCGCTCGCCCGCCGGCTCGACCGCCGGCTGGTGGCGTCCGCCCTCGTCCGCTGCGGGAATCCGCGTCGGCAGTCGACGCTGTCGGAGGACGAGCGGCGCGAAAACGCGCGCGATTCGGTCGCGGTGCGCCGTCCGGCGGACGTGCGGGGGCGGACGGTCCTCGTAATCGACGACATCATGACGACCGGCGCGACGCTTTCGGAATGTGCGCGGGTGCTGAAGGCGTCGGGAGCGTTCCGCGTCTGGTGCGCCACCGTCGCCCGTTCCGTCCGCTCCTGACCGCATCGCACCCACAGCATTAAGCGAAGCGCAGAGCCAAATAAATTTGATATACTGTATGGTATGAATTCGAATCGTCAACAACCAAAACAAAAGGAGGTCTGCCAGACGCAGACGATAGCGGTGGGTATAGCTCCCCATCGAAACTGATTTTGCGTAACTGCAAACGCACGGAAGAGGCCAATGCCAAAAAGTTCAACGCACATGAAATTCAGGATCTTCGTATCAAGCGTCCAGCGGGAGTTCGCGAGAGAACGCCGTCAGCTTGCGGAATACATCCGCAAGGATTTGGTGTTCTCGAAATTCTTCGACGTTTTTCTGTTCGAAGAGATCCCGGCGGACGATATGAGTCCGAAAGCAGTTTACTTGAAAGAGGTTGCGAAGAGCGACGTTTATCTTGGCCTCATTGGTCGAGAGTATGGCTTCGAGGATGACGCCGGGGTGTCTCCGACCGAGCGTGAATACGATTGCGCAGGAGAACATAACAAGCCGCGTTTCGTGTTTGTGAAGAAGTCGGACGTGCGCAATCCCAAGGAGCAGCGTTTTTTGGAGAAGGTCGAGTCCGAAAGGGTGCGCAAGACATTCCCAAATTTGAAGAGCCTAAAGGAAGCCGTGGCGGCGACCTTGGTTCGATTCCTCGAAGAGCGCAGGAAGATTCAGACGGGGCCGTTTGACAGCTCGGTGTGTGAGGGGGCTTCGCTCAAGGATCTTTCAATGGGTAAGATGCGCGATTTCATTCGCGTGGCAAGGGAGCGGCGCGGCTTCAAATTGCCGGTTTCAACTTCTGCAAAGGATTTGCTGACGCATCTTGATCTCATGCGTGAAGACGGGCGTCTTACGAACGCGGCTGTTCTTCTCTTCGGGAAGAAGCCCCAGCGGTATTTCATCAACTCTGAGGTCAAGTGCGCCTGGTTCTATGGAACCCTCGTTGAAAAGCCAATGGCGGACCATCAAATCTACCAAGGAGATGTCTTTCAGCTGGCAGATCAGGCGAGAGATTTCGTGATGTCGCACATTTCGCGTGAAATCGGTCGCCACAACGGACCGGATGGTTCCGCTCCGACTCGTTACGAACTTCCGCTGGACGCAGTATTTGAACTCATTGTCAACGCTATTTGCCATCGGGACTACACGAGTCACGAAAGCGTGCAGGTCATGCTCTTCAAGGATCGGCTAGAGATCTGGAACGCCGGGTCGTTGCCGCGCGGCTGGACGGTCAAGAATCTCTTCAGACCGCATACGTCGCTTCCGCCGAACGAGCTCTTGGCGAAGCCGATGTACCTCAAGGGATACATCGAAAAAACGGGTACTGGCACGGGCGATGTGATCGATTATTGCCGCCAATGGAAACTTCCGCCTCCGGAGTTTGTCGAGGAATCCGACTTCCGTGCCGTCCTTTACCGTAGTTCGGTGACGACAACTACGGGAAAGACTACGAGAAATACTACGGAAGAAACTACGGAAGAAACTACGGAAGAAACTACGGAAGAAACTACGGAAGAAACCCTGTCTAAAACTGCAGCAAAAATCGTCAGCCTGATCAAGAGAAATCCTCGGATAAGCATGATTCAGATGGCGACGAAGCTTGGGCTTTCGGAGGATGGGGTTTTTTATCACATTAAGGCGCTTCGCTTCAAGTTGGGTCTTCGTCGCGAGGGTGCTACGAAAAAAGGTCGTTGGGTCTTCGATAAGAAGTGATCATGAATTTGAATCGTCAACCACCAATGGAGAAACGAACTAACCATTAGAAGCGAAAATCGGCGGAGTAACGCACCGCCAAACGATTTTGCAGTACTGCAAACGCGACGTTCCCTTGAAAACCGTGGAAAGTTTAATGGGAAAGAACGACGAGTTGGCGGGAATGCGACCCTTTCGGGGGCGCATTCTTAGCCATCATGTATTCTGTTCTGGCCATTCCACGGTGCCACGGTTGAGTATAGGATGAGCGAGGGGTGCGTCCCCGAAACCTTTTCATCCTCCGCCGCGTGGTAGGGTCGGCGCCCCGCGCCGACCGCAAAACGGCAGATGAAAGGAAAAGGTATGGTCGATTTTTTTGACGGACGGAGTCCTTGGAAATGGAATAGTGGAGAAAGTCCACATCCGTATCCGTTGTGCCCGTCTGATCAGATCGGTGATGCCGCTCATGACCGCGCCGCCTTTGACGGTCAGGTTCTTGCGAAGGCCGGCCAAGTTAATGGCCTTGAGAACAATGTCGTGCGGTTGAAGAACATGGTGCCGTTTATGGCGGCGGAAATATGGTATAACCCGAGTTTGCCACTTTGAACATCAATAAAAGTCTGTCTCGCCCAATATTGACGGACGCCAGATCGATTTCACTCTCTCGGAGCCGACTGGCGCACGAGAGCAAAAAAGGTGTAGGTCAGAGGTGTAGGTGTACAGTGGTTCTTTCAACTTTTAAGAGTTGCAACAGCCGCATTAAACCCTCCCTTCCGCGCGTGGGGTGGGAGCCGACTGGCGCACGAGAGCACGATGGCGGGTGCGACGTGATTTCGACCGCCGGCGTACAGGCGCGTGCCCCAGCACGCGCGTCGAAATCATGTCGTGGGTCCCGCCATCTGCGGATCGGGCGAGCAGTCGGCTCCCGCCCCCGCGCCTCAAACAGCCGGGGATTTTCACCACGGAAGTTCACGGAAACGCCCGTTCGGGCGGCGCATGTGTCCCGCGAATGCGGGCTTCGGTGTGTTCCGTGGTCAGAAAACGGCAGACGAATCGTCCGTTCGAGGACGAATTTATGGTGCTACAGGAAAATTATGACTTTAGCGTTCGTCAAACCCCTGTCGTTATTGGGTGAAACGTCATTTTGACCGATCACAAAGTGGCAAACTCGGGACGGCAACTGCGCCGCTATACTACGGAGTTGGTGTAAAAATGCTATAATATGCGCAAAGATGACTCTACGCAACTTAAATGCTGATCTCGGTTATCATCTGGAGGACCAGATTCTCCGGCCGTGTCCTGTAATCCCTTCAGGCTGTTTTTTGCGATGTGTGCGTGTGGACGAACTCGTGTCGGATGAGAGGTCATTCGCGGACGCGCAGGTTCGATTGCCGGAGTGGAGACGACGCAAATGCGAGGCGATGAGGTTTGTTGCGGACCGTTATCGTTCGGCGGCCGCTGGTCTGCTGCTGCTGGCCGTGCTGGAGGAGGCTGGCCTGGAGACGAGCGGGCTTACCGTGCGGGAGAACGACTTCGGCAAGCCGTATTTTCCGGAGCGGCCAGAAGTGTATTTCAGCCTTTCACATGGCGGGGACCGGGTAATGGCCGCCGTGGCCGATCGTCCGGTCGGATGCGATGTGGAACGCATAGAATTCGTTGACGAAGAGCTCATGGCCGCATGTTTGACGGACGAGGAGCGAGCGCTTACATGCGGGTTGTCGTCTGATGAGGCGCGGCACGAGGCCTTTTTCCGGCTGTGGGTTCGAAAAGAAAGCTATGTGAAGGCTAGAGGTCGCGGGTGGGATGGTGGCCCGGCCGCGTTCTCCGTTTGCGATGGAATGCTGCCATCAGGCTGGATTTTCCAAGACTTTGCCTTCGCCGACGGACATGTCGCCAGTCTTTGCCTTCGCGCGCGCGAGGCTTGACTTCTGCCGTCGGGTGCGATTTTTTCAAACGTCTGATCGTTCAAAAAGAGCGAATGAATGTTACCAGAAAAATCGCACCCTCTGCCGGGGCTGAGCGCGGCGGAGGCTGAGGCGCAGGCTGCGGGGGTGTACAATCCGACGACGGGGCGCACTGAGTATCCGAACGGCGGCTGGTCCATGCCCGACGGCGGTGTGGACGGCAACACCTGGAACATGTGGCTGCCGTCCGGCTCCTATCGCGGCGACGGGACGTTTTCGCTCGGCCAGGTCGCGTACGGCGAGGCGGTTTCCGCCTATGTGCCGGAAGACATTCACGGTTATAACGCCTCCGATTCTTCCAGCATGCCGGGCATTGACATCGAGCTGTCGCGCGAGATTTACCGCAACGACGAGGACGGTTACGGCTGCGACCTTGTTTTCAGCGTGATGTACTTCTTCCAGAGCAACATGTTCAAGTCCGACCGCGGCTATCGGGCCGGGCGCGAGGCCCAGTCACGCGACGGCGGCGTTGTCGAAAGCCGGATTGACGCGCCGGACGAGCTGCCGGATTCCAACGACTGGTACTGGAACGAAAACGGCTCCTACGGCCGCGGCGGCATTGACACCGAGTTCAACGGCGGCCCCGTGTTCGATCTGGACACCATTTCGACGGTCGCGCATCCGGGCGGCAGCCAGACCGGCGGACGCGACTGCTTCGGCCTGCTGAGCGCGCGCGGCGATTACCGTCAGCTCGACCTCGTGCTGAGCCTGCGTCCGTACTATGACGTCACGGAATGGCTGCGGGTCTACGGGACGATTGGCGCGGTGCTGTCGCGCGACGAGTTCGAACTGAACGTCACGATGTCCGACAACGACCTCGTCTATCGGCGCAATTCCGATTTCTCGCACTGGAATCTTTACGGAATCGGCGGTCTTGGCGCGATGCTCCGTTACAAGGACTTCACTCTGGCCGGCGATTTTCTGGCGCGATTCGGGGATGACGACCTGACGGTTGACGATCGGTTCGTCCATGGCACGGTCGAACACGGCCGCTGGATGTTCAAGCTGACGGTCGGCTACGAGTTCTGATTCAACTCCAAGTCGGCTTGACCGTCCGAATCTCAACTTGCTGCCGTGAAATCGGGTGCTGAAATTTCGCGGCGTAGGCGTGCAGGCAGTGTCCGGTCTGGTTTTCGACGGCAAAGGCGCCGTAAAGCCGGTCGTTGACGATGTGCATTCCCGCCAGGGCGAGCTGGGCGCGAATCTGATGCGTCACCCCCGTGAAGATCGTCACCTC
>JAZQPI010000057.1:0-3670 GCA_045628545.1 Kiritimatiellia bacterium | reverse complement strand
CCGGACTATCCGCGCGGTGCGCGGCGGCGCGGCGAGCAGGGCGACGTGCTCGTGGAAATGCGCGTGGACGCGGACGGACGCGTCACCGACGCGCGGGTTGTCGCGATGTCCGGCCACGCGGAACTGGACGCGGCGGCGTTGCGCGCGGTGCGCGCGGCGACGTTCGTGCCGGCGCGCAGCGGAGAGACGCCCGTGCCGTCGACGGCGCGGCTGACGCTGACATTTAAGTTGAAGTGACAAGGAGACGCGAAGATGAAGGCGAAATCACTGGTCTTAATCGGATGTGCGCTGGCCTGGGGCGGTGCGGCGCACGGCGGACTGGCGGAGGCGGTCGAGCGCGGCGCGCGCTTTCTGCTCGCCCGCCAGAGCGAGGACGGACACTGGAGCGACGCGCAGATGCCGGCGCTGACGGCGCTGCCGCTGTGGGCGCTTTCCGGCTCGGGACTCTCCTCCGTCGACGGCGCGGCCGTGCGTCCGTCGCTGGAGAAGGCCGCGCGGTTCGTGCTTTCGACGCAGCGTCCCGACGGCGGCTTCTACGTGCCGAAACCCGGCCGCGGCGGTTCGGGTCTCGGGAACTACAACACGTCCGTCTGCCTGTCGGCCCTGTACGATTCGGGCCTCGCGCCGGTCGCGCCGCTGCTGAAGGCGCGCGAATACGTCGCCGCCTCCCAGCTGGCGGGCGACGACACGATGGCCGGCGGCTTCGGCTACGACCAGCTTTCGCGGCGGCGCTACGCCGACATGTCGAACACGTCCTACGCGATGTCGGCCATGGCGCGCACGGCCGCCCTCGAAGAACTGCGCACCGACGGCCGTCGCGTCGACCTGGACTGGGACCGCGCCGTCGCGTTCGTCGAGCGGCTGATGAAGCGCGAAGGGCCGGAGGCGGGCGGAGCAGTCTACAACGACCGTACGCCTCAGGGCGGCACGGCGACGAACGGCACGAGGCGCGTCCAGCTCAAGGCGTACGGATCGATGACCTACGCGGCGGTGCTGTCGATGTGCGCGGCGAAACTCGACCGCGGCGATCCGCGCGTCCGGCAGTCGCTGGACTACATGACGCGCCACTGGTCGGTCGACGAGAATCCCGGGATGGGCAGCCAGGGGCTCTACTATTTCTACGACATCATGGCGCGCGCCTTGACCGCGGCGGGACAGGAGAAGGTGGGCGAGCACGACTGGCGGCGCGAACTTTCGGCGAAGGTGATCTCGCTTCAGCGGCCGGACGGCAGCTGGTGCAACGACAACAACCGCTTCTGGGAGGCGGACCCAGTCCTCTGCACGTCCTTCGCGCTCCTCGTCCTCGAACACTGCCGCTAACTTCCAAGCTGGACTTTTCAACCTAACTTTTCAACACTCTGCCAAGTGCATGATGTCGTCCAATATGGTATAATAATAAGATAAGTGAAAACGACGACTCTCGAGAATTTCCGCTCGGCGCTTCAGACGACGGGGGGATATATGACGGCGGGCGAAAATCGCGCGCCGGAGCGTCGTTCGCCCGGAGGCTGGGTCACTTTCCGCTTCTGCCTGTCCGTTGTGCGCGTCTTTCCGCTGTGCGCGGTCTGGGACCTTTTCCGCCGGCTGACCTTCGACCGCTGGGCGCAGTTTTGCTTTTCTACGGTGACGATGCCGGAGCGCTGCGGCATGTCGGTCGAAATCTCCGGTTTTGCGGACCGGCTGGCGCACAAGGGCCCGGTGATGTACCTGTGCAACCACATGTCGACTTACGAGACCATCCTCCTGCCCCCGGTGCTGCTCTCGTTCGGTCCGTTCAAGTTCGTCGCGAAGAACTCTCTCGCCCATCTGCCGCTGCTCGGGCATGCGGCGGACATCATGGGCATGATCGGCATCGGCCGCAAAAACCCGCGCGAGGACCTGCTCAAGCTTTACGACGTCGGTTGCCGCGCGATCGGCGAGGGCAACAGCTTCCTCATCTTCCCGCAGGGGACGCGGCAGGACGTCTTCTCCCGCAACCGCTTCTCCTCCATCGGGGCGAAGCTGGCCGAAAAGGCGGGCGTTCCGATCGTCCCGCTCGCCGTGGATTCGCGCTGCCTGCCGACGCGCAAGCGCGGCTGGCTGAGCCGCTGGTTCAAGGATTTCGGTCCGGTAGACACTTCCCGCGACATTCGTCTGGCCGCGGGCCCGCTGATTCCGTGCGGAAAGGCGCGGGAGATGCAGGAGGCGTGTTTCGACTGGATCGCCACCAAACTGGAGTCGTGGGGACTGCCCACGGAAAGGAAGTGAAGCCATGCAGATGGAACTGACGCTTGCGATTGCCGCGCTCGTGCTGATTTCGGTGGTCTACGCCGTGGCGAGCATCAAGGCGAAACGTGCCCTTGCGCAGGCGAACGAGGATCGGGCGCGGCTCTACCGCGACTGCTTCCTGCGGGGGCTCGCCGGCATCCTGGCGCGGATGGCATCCGCCGACGGCAAGGTCACGCTGGACGAGGTCAAGGTCGTCGGGCGGCTTTTCAACGACATGGGCCTTGCCGACGTCGACCGTCAGCTCTGCTTCGACGCGTTCCGCGCGGCGAGGGACGCGAGCCTGCCGATGAACTACTACGTCACGCTTTTCGCGCCGTACGCGACGAAGGAGTCCCGGACGCTTCTTTACGAGGTGCTGTGGGACGTCGCCTCCGCCGACGGCAAGTTCGACCCGAAGGAGGAGGAATTCCTGAAGAAGCTGACGACCTGGCTCCGGCTGGACGAGTCGTGCTATCAGGCGAACCTCAGCCGCTGCACCGGCTTCGGCGCCGAACCCGACGTGCGCATGAAGGAGGCGAGCCGCAAGCTCGACCGGTTGCTGAACTGAAGCGCGGCGAAACGATTTCCAACGATAAACTCAAAAAAGGAAAAAAGGAAAATGGCACGTTCATATAACTTCTCCGCGGGTCCCGCGGTGCTTCCCCTCGAGGTCCTGCAGGACGCCCAGCAGAATCTGGTCGACTACAAGGGCTGCGGCATGTCCGTGATGGAAATGTCCCACCGCGGCAAGGACTACGATGCGATCCACCAGGAGGCGATCGCGACGTTCAAGGAACTCTGCGGACTCAATGACGACTGGGCCGTCACCTTCATCCAGGGCGGCGCCTCGATGCAGTTCGCGATGATCGCGATGAACTTCCTCAAGCCCGGCGCTGTCGCCGATTACGGCAAGCAGGGCACCTGGTCCGGCAAGGCCCTTAAGGAGGCCCAGAAGGTCGCGGCGCTCGGCGGCGCGACGGTGAATGTCGCCGCCGACTGCCAGAAGGACATCCCGACGCGCATGCCGAAGGCGGACGAGTGGAAGTGGACCGCCGGCGCGGCCTACAGCCACATCTGCTCGAACGAGACGATCGCCGGCGCGGAGCTCAAGGAGTTCCCGAACACCGGTTCGCCGCTCATCTGCGACATGTCCTCCGACATTCTGAGCTGCGCGCGCGACTATTCGAAGTTCGACATGTTCTACGCGGGCGCCCAGAAGAACCTCGGGCCTTCGGGCATGGCGGTCGTCGCGATCAAGAAGGAGCTCGCCGCCCAGGGCGACGACAAGATCCCGACGATGCTGCAGTACCGCACGTACGTCGACGAGAACTCGCTCTACAACACGCCGCCGACCTGGGGCATCTACATCTTCGGCGAGACGATGAAGTGGGTCAAGAAGATGGGCAAGGAGAACCTCTTCAAG
>JAZQPI010000056.1:0-15990 GCA_045628545.1 Kiritimatiellia bacterium | reverse complement strand
ACTCTCACCAGTCAGTATTGCTACCGACCGGATCCCGTTCGACTTGCATGCCTAATCCACGCTACCAGCGTTCGTTCTGAGCCAGAATCAAACTCTCAGAAAAAAGATTTTGATTGAGCTCCACACAAACATCTACTGTTCTCTCAAGCATCCGTTTTCAAGGACCGGCGCCGCCCTTTCGGGCGAACGGGTGCATAGTATATCAAAAAACACCGACGGTGCGCAAGAGGGTATTTGGAAATTTTTCTGGTCACGCAAAGCGGACGCGGGGGTCGAGGACGGCGTAGAGGAGGTCTGTCGCCAGATTCACGACCTGGTAGATCAGCGCCCCCAGCACGACCACCGCGCGCACGACCGCCATGTCCGACGAATGGATGGCGTTGATCGACACCGAGCCGAGGCCCGGAATGCCGAAGAAGCTCTCTAAAAGCAGCGAACCCGCGAAGAGCCCCGGCACCGCCAGCGACACGTAGGTGACGATGGGGATCAGCGCGTTGGGAAGCACGTGGCGGAAGAGGACGGCTGGACGCGAGAGTCCCTTCGCTCGCGCCGTCAGCACGTAAGGACGGTAAATCTCGTCCAGAATCGCCGTGCGGAAAAACCGCACGTCCGTCCCCACCGACGAACATACGCCGATCAGGACCGGGAGCGCGAGGAACAGCGCTCCGCCATAACCCCACACGGGGAACAGCTCCGCCCGGTAGGCGAGAAAGAACTGCCCGGCAATCACCCACACGACATAGTTCACGCTCATCAGCACCGTCGAGCCGACCAGCACCAGCCGGTCCGGCCAGCCGCCGCGGAAGGACGCCGCCAGCAGCGCGAACGCCAGCGCCACCAGCGTCTCGCCGACGAGAATCGGCACGGTCAGCGAAAGCGACGGACCGATCCCCCGCTTCAGGACGTCGGCCACCGGCTCGTTCATTTCGACGGAATAGCCGAATTCTCCGCGGCAGAGGTCGCCGACGAAACGGAAGAACTGGCTGTCGAAAAGACTGCGCCAGCGCCCTTCGCCCACGCCCCGCCATTCGCCCACGATCAGCGGACGGTCATAGCCCCACTTGCGGTTGAAGGCCGCCACCGACTCGGCCGAGGCGTTCTTGCCCAGCACCACTTCGGCGGGCGATCCGCCGACGACGTTGAACAGCACGAAGGAGACGAGCAGGATTCCGACCGTCGTCGGAACCGCCTGCCACAACCGTCTGAGCGCGTACTTCAGCAACCGATGGCCTCACGCAAAAGCTGACCGAGCCGCTCGGGATCCGCACCGTCCAGGCGCTGGAGCGAACGCGCCCAGCGATAGGCGCCGGAACCGTTCGTGTCGAACGGACGGTCCACGAACAGGTTGTCGAACGCCGTCTTGCGCTCGCGGTACGCCGCCTGCGTCTCGGCGACCTTCGCGACGAAGGCCTTGACATACGCGTCGGCAAAGGACGGGTAGTCGGACACGAAGGTCTTGCGCCGAATCGCCGCGTTCGCGTACTGCGTGACGTAGTCCTCGAAGACATGCTCGTAGTTGACGAAGCTGCCGGCGTGATCCGTCACCGTCAGCGAGACGGGCAGCCCGTCCGAACCGACCTGGATCACCTCGTAGTTCTTGTCGAACAGGAGTTCCTTGGTGACCGACGACCGACGTCCGACGATCATGTCCAGCGCCGCCGCCGCGCCGAGGAGCTTCGCGAACGCGAGGGCGAACGCCGGGTTGCGGTACTTCACGAGCGGCACCTTGTCGGTCGCGAAGCCGCGCACGTAGGGCCGGGCGAAATAGGCCGTCCGCACCGCCACGCCGTTGTACTGGTTCATGCCGCGGTACTTCTCGGTGAAGTGGCCGAAGCCGATGCGCTTGGGGAGGTTCATGCCCAGCTGCCGGCACATCAGCCGCCGGTCGAGAATGTAATCCGAATACTCGTCCGACTCGACGATCGCCTGCATCAGGGCCTTGCCCTCGTCCAGCCGTTCGGCGACGCCCCACTTCTGGAAGCGGATCATGATCATCTTGGCGTTCGCGGCCCCGCTTTCGCGATACTGGATGATGTACATGTTGCCGCGGCGATTGCCTTCGACCGGCTTACGCATGAGGGAGTTGGCGATGCGTCCGACGTTGATGAAGTCGATCGCGCCGAAAAGCCGCGTCAGATTGAACACGAGCGACTTCACGCGATTGTCGCACAGCGCGAGCAGTTCGGGGTCCTGCGTGCGCGCGGCCTCGTCGTAGATGCGGTCGAAGATCACTTCGCCGCGGTCGACGCGCGCGCCGGGGAGCCATTCGATCTGACGGTAGAACTCCGCGGCGATGCCGCTGACGAGCTCCTGCTCCTCCGCGTTCGTCTCGTTCGGACGCCGCGTGATCGTGTGGCACAGCTCGTTGCGCCAGTCGAAGTTCGCCACGCGCTCGTCGCGGAGCTCCGCCGGCAGCGACATGCGCCAGTCGGCGTCGATCTTCGCGGCCCGTTCGCGCAGCTCGGCGTCGGCAAGCGCGTCCACGTCCAGCTCGCGCCACGCCCGCTTGATCTCGATCGGCGTCGAGAGCGGAAAGAGGTCGACTTCGGGATGCCCGTGCCGGTTGCGCTTCTTAAGCCCGTCGACCACTTCGCGCACCTGGCGGCGGTACTCGTCGTCAGGCAGGGCCGCGACCGCCTCGTAGCCGCCGGCCGTGATGAAGCGCGTGCCCGTGGCCTCGTTGTAGTAGTAGATCGGCTTCTCGCAGATCGACACCCGGGAATTGACGATAAGCCGCTCCATGTCCTCCTGGGAAATCGGATGCCGCGCCATGCGCCAGTTCTCGCCGCGCTCGCAAAGCGCCGTGCGGACCTTGACCGAATTCGTGTTGAGGTAGCGGATCTGCCGCTTGGAAACGAGCTTCTGCAGCTCCTCGTCCGCCCGGAGCGCGAGGTCCATGCGCTCGGGGTCGGGGCGGATCAGCACGCAGTCGTCCGTGAAGATGAGGTCGGCGGACTCCATCATCTCCGCGGACTCCTCTTCCTCGGTCAGCGGCGGGAGCCCCGCCGCGGACCGGTCGGCGTTGAGCTTGTCGATCCACATGACGCGCTGCATCGCGTGGACGCCGGGCCGCGTCACGATCCCGGGCGTCTTGAAGAACATCGTGCCGATGCGGCTGACCAGATTGCCAGCCGCGTCCTTCGCCAGAATCTTTTCGCCTAAAATCTCCATCTTCTCCGTCCTTTCATCCGCCTCACTCGGCGGCAGCCTGCGGCGCAAGCGTCTCGAAGGCCGCGACCGAGCCGTCGTAGCCGGACGCCACCTGGGCCAGTCCGCCGCGCACCTTCGGGAATTCCGTCGCGATCCAGTGGTCGAGCGCGGCGAGCTTGGCCGCGCCGAGTTTCGCGGCCAGCCGCACGAAGAGCGCTCCGACGACGACGGCGATGCCGGCGTCCACGAGCTTGCGCGCCGAGAGGTCCGCGAACGTCTTGCCCGCGGGATGCGCCTTGACGGCCGCGACGGCCGCGTCGAGTTCGCCGTTCAGCCGCTCGATTTCGGCGAGGCGGGACTTCAGCGTCTCGTCCGTCTCCACGCCGGCGAGCACATCGGCGACGACCTCGCGCACGAGCCCGGCCGAGACGCCGGCGATCGCGGCGACGACCTGGAGCTGGGAGGTGCCTTCGTAGATCGTGGTGATGCGGCTGTCGCGCAGATAGCGCTCGCAGGGGTAGTCGCGCATGTAGCCCGACCCGCCCATGACGGCGATCGCCCCCATCGCGTTGCGCATCGACATTTCGGAGGCGTAGTACTTCGCGAACGGCGTGAGCATCTTGTTGAACGCGGCGTAGGCCTTCATCCGCGCGCGCGTTTCCGCCGCCTGGGGCGTCCCCTTCTCGGCCTCGAAGCGGCGCGTCAGCCCCGTCTCGAGGTCCACGCACTTCGCCGAATAGTACGCGAGGACGCGCGCGGCCTGGGTCTCGACGGACATCGTGGCGATCAGTTCTCGCAGCGCGGGGAAGGTGTCGATCGACACGCCGTACTGGCGGCGGCTCGCCGCGTAGTCGCGGGCGGCACGGTAAGCCGCCTCGCCGATGCCGACGCCCTGCGCGGCGATGCCGGCGCGCGCGCCGTTCATCAGCGTCATGACGTAGGTGATGAGGCCGCGCTTGCGCTGGCCGATCAGCTTCGCGGGCGCGTGCGTGAAGACGAGTTCGCAGGTCGGCGAGCCGTGGATGCCGAGCTTGTCCTCCAGGCGGCGCACCTTGACCCACGGGCCGCGCTCGACGAGCAGGCAGCTCAGGCCGCGGCCGTCCATCGTGCCCGGCTCGGTGCGGGCCAGCACGAGCAGCACCTCGCAGCAGCCGTTGGTGATGAAGCGCTTGACGCCGTCGACATACCAGTTGCCGTCCGCGTCCTGGTGCGCGGCCGTCTTCACCGCCTGGAGGTCGCTGCCGGCGTCCGGCTCGGTCAGGGCCATCGCCCCGGTGTATTCGCCGGAGACGAGCTTCGGCACGTACTGGCTCTTGAGCTCCTCGTCGCCGAAGGCGTTGATGATCTCGGCGATGCCCTGCAGGCCGAAGATGTTCATCAGCGAGGCGTCGGCGCGGCTCACGATGTCGTTGCAGGCCGTCAGGACGGCGCAAGGCATGTTCAGGCCGGTCAGCCGGTAGGGGATCTGAATGCCCAGCAGGCCAGTCTTGCCGAAGAGGTCGATCGCGAGGCGGATCCCCGGCGCGTAGGTCACCGTGCCGTCCGCGTTCAGCACGCTGCCGACGCGGTCCGTCTCCTCGGCCTTCGGCGCGATGCGGTTGGCGATCACGTCGCCGCACACGTCGATCGCCCGCTTGTAGTTGTCGATCGCGGAAGCCGCGTCCTTCGGCGCGTGCGGATACTCCGCCGCAAAGCGGAAACCCTCTTCCAGCAGCGTCGCGACCTCGGTGAAGTCGAGCGCGTCGATGACGTTCGCAATGTCGGAATTGTCGCGATAGAAATTTGCCATGACCTAGACTGCTCCTTACTGTTATTCGGGAATATTATACCAAAATTCCAGACGTGAATAATCCATAAAAAAGGCGGGGCAACCGCAAAACGGCCGCCCCGTCCTCTCGCGCCCTCAAAGACGGCTTAGCGGATGACGCGCACGCGGATCACCGCCTCGCTCGCCTCCAGCGCCTTGACGACCTCCGCCGGAATCGGGCTGTCGGTGTCGAGCAGCGAGTAGGCGAAATCGCCGCGGCTCTTGTTGGCGATCGAGTCGATGTTGACCTTCGCCTGGCCGAGGATCGACGTGAACGTCCCGATGATGTTCGCCTCGTTGCGGTGGCAGATCGCGATACGCCCGGCCTTGGTCGGGACCCCGAGCGAGCAGGCCGGATAGTTCACCGAGTTCGTGATGTTGCCGTTCTCGAGGAAGTCGCGCATCTCCTTGACGGCCATGACCGCGCAGTTGTCCTCGGCCTCCTCGGTGGACGCGCCGAGGTGCGGGATGACGATGCACCCCTTCTGACCCGCAGTCGTCGCGTTCGGGAAGTCCGAGACGTACTTGCGCACCTTGCCGGTCTCGAGCGCCGCGACCATGTCCTTCTCGTTGACGAGCGCGTCACGCGCGGCGTTGATCACGATCACGCCGGTCTTCATCATGGCGATCGCCTCGGCGTTGATCATCCCCTTCGTCGAATCGAGCGCGGGGACGTGGATGGTGATGATGTCGCAGTTCTGGTAGATCGACTCGACGTTCTTGCAGTGCTTGACCGCGCGGCTGAGGTTCCACGCCGCGTCAATGGAGAGGTAGGGGTCGTAGCCGTAGACCTCCATGCCCAGCTCGACCGCCGCGTTGGCGACCTTCTGTCCGATCGCCCCGAGGCCGATCACGCCGAGCTTCTTGCCCATGATCTCCGTGCCCGCGAAGGACTTCTTCGCCTTCTCGGCCGTCTTGTTGATCGTCGCGTCCGCCGCGTTCGCCTTGACCCACTCGATGCCGCCGACCAGGTCGCGGCTCGCCAGCAGCATCGCCGCGATGACCAGCTCCTTCACGCCGTTCGCGTTCGCGCCTGGCGTATTGAAGACGACAATGCCCTTCTTCGCGTATTCCGCATGCGGAATGTTGTTGACGCCGGCTCCGGCGCGGGCGACGGCGAGCAGATTCGCGCCGGGCGTCAGCTCGTCCATCTTGGCCGAGCGGACGAACACGGCGTCGGCTTCGGCGAAGTTCTCGGTACGGACGTAATTGTCCGTGAGGTTCGTGAGCCCGCAATCCGCGATCGGATTGAGGCAGGTGTACTTGTAGTTCATTTCGGTTTCCTTTCTTCCGTAGAGTTTATCATGGAATTTACGCCGTCACGCATGATGGCGCAAGACATATTATACCACAATTTCAGCCGCAGGTGCGGTTTCCCAGACTGGAGAAGCTGATGGGGAGCGCCGCCGTCCACCTGTTGTCTCAAAATTGCAACAGCCGCATCAGAAGAAGGTCATCTGGCCGGGAAGCTCCGAAAGCCGGCGGCGGGGCTGGCGGACGGACTTCTCCTTGGCGTTGACGTCGATTTCATTGGCTTCGAGGTTCTTCAGGATCTGCATGGCGCGGTCCACGACCTCCGGCGGCAGGCCCGCCATCGCGCCGACATGGATGCCGAAGCTCTTCTCGGCGGAGCCCGGGACGATGCGCCGCAGAAAGACGATGCGGCCGCCCTCCTCCTTCACCTTCACCGTGTAGTTCTTGATGCCCGCGAACGCGTCCGCCAGATCCGTCAGCTCGTGATAGTGCGTCGCGAACAGCGTCTTCGCCTTGGACGCCGGGCGTCCGTGAAGATACTCGGCCACGGACCAGGCGATGGAAATGCCGTCAAAGGTCGACGTGCCGCGGCCGATCTCGTCCAGCACGATCAGCGAACGCGGCGTCGCGTTGTTGAGGATCTCGGCCGTCTCCTGCATCTCCACCAGGAAGGTCGAGCGTCCGCGCGCCAGGTCGTCGCCCGCGCCGATGCGCGTGAAGACGCGGTCGAGGACGCCGAGCCGCATCGCTGACGCCGGCACGAAGGACCCCATCTGCGCCATCACCGCCAGCGTGGCGACCTGCCGGATGTACGTCGACTTGCCGGCCATGTTCGGACCCGTGATGAGCTGAATCTGGTCCGTCGTCGTGTTGAGGAAAGTCGAATTGGGCACGAACGGCTCTGCGTCGGGCAGCTGTTCGACGATGGGGTGGCGTCCGTCGGCGATCTCCAGGACGTCGCTGTCGTCCACCGTCGGCCGCACGTAGCCGGCCGCAAGCGCCCGGTCCGCCAGACCGAGCATCGCGTCCAGTTCGCCGAGCGCGTGCGCCGTCCCCTGGACCTCCACCGTCTTCTCCGCGATTTTCGCCAGCAGTTCGCGGAAGAGCCGCTGCTCGATCGCGACCGCCCGGTCGTGCGCCCCGAGGACCTTCTGCTCGTACTCCTTGAGCTCGGGCGTGACAAAGCGCTCGCCCGTCGTCAGGGTCTGGCGGCGGATGTAGTCCGACGGCGCCTGCGCGACGAAGGACTTCGGGATCTCGATCATGAAGCCGAACGCGGGCACGTGCTTGACCTTCAGCTTGGCGATGCCCGTGCGCTGCTGTTCGCGCGTCTGGAATTCCGCCAGCCAGCGGTGGCCTTCCGTCGCGATGGCCTTGAGCTCGTCCAGCTCGGCGTCGTAGCCGGAGGCGATAAAGCCGCCGTCGCCCAGGAGGACGGGCGGATCGTCGGCGATGGCGCGGTCGATGAGCGAGACGAGCTCCGGCTGGGGCCTGAGGCGTCCGTCGACGACGCCGGCGGACGCGCTGCGCACGGCGACGATCTCCGGAATCGGACGCAGCGAGGCGGCGAGCCCCCGGACGTCGCGCGGATTGGCGCGGCCGGAGTCCACCTTCTGGACCAGCCGTTCCAGATCGCGCACGCCCGTCAGCAGATTGCGCAGCGCCGCGAGCTGGGCGCGGTCCTCGACGAATTCGCGCACGGCGTCCAGCCGGCGGTTGATCTCCGCGCTCCGCGCGAGCGGACGGGCGATCCAGTTGCGCATCACCCGCGCGCCCATCGGCGTCTTCGTGACGTCGAGGACGCCGAGCAGCGACGCGTCCCGCGGCACGTCGGGCCCGGGCAGCAGCTGGAGGTGGCGCAGCGTCCCCGCGTCGAGGACGAGCGCGTCATCCGCCTGGCGGATCGACACGCGGCGGACGTGCTCCAGCGAATGGTGCAGCGTCGTGCCGACATAATAAAGCAGCGCACCCGCCGCGGAAATGAGGTCGCCGCGCCCCGTGAGGCCGAAGCCGTCGAGCGACAGCACCTTGAAATGGCGCGTCAGGCAGTCCAGCGCTGCGTCCGGCGCGAACGTCCAGCGGTTGTCGTCGTTCGGCGTCAGCATCTCGGCCGGACGGTCCCGCGCCAGCGCTTCGTCCAGCTTGGCCCGGGACGGAAAATCCTCCACGACGAACTCGCCGGTCGGCAGATCGAGGAGCGCAAGCCCGAGGCCCGAAACGGCGGCGATGTAGTTGCTCGCGGACTCGTCCAAAAGACCGTCCTCGGTCACGGTGCCCGGCGTCACGATCCGCGTCACTTCGCGGCGGACGAGCCCCTTGGCGGTCTTCGGATCCTCCACCTGGTCGCAGAGCGCGGCCGTCTTGCCGGCGCGGATGAGCTTGGCGAGGTAGGAGTTGAGCGCGTGATACGGCACGCCGCACATCGGCTGGTCGCCGCGGTGCGTGAGCGTCGCGCCGAGGATCGGCGAGGCGACGAGCGCGTCTTCGCCGAACATTTCGTAGAAGTCCCCCAGACGGAACATCACGATCGCCCCCTGCGGCACTTCGCGCTTGATCGCCAGATACTGCCTCATCATCGGTGTCAATTCTGCCGCCATTCGAAATTCTCCTTAGTCAAGAATCTTCACAATCCGCCGTCGAGCCTGCAGTGGCCGTCATGCCGCGCGTCCCTCCGCAATCTCTCCAGTCTTGCGGAAGCGTCCGCGCGAAAGCGACGCGCCCAGCAGCAGCAGCGCAAGTCCCGGCACGAGGAACACCTGGTAGCGTTCGCCCTTGCGGTTCTCCTCCTCGCCCTGCTCCTTCTCGGCCACGAGCCGCAGAAAACGCCGGTAAATTGTCCCCAGCGTCGTCTCCGCCGTGCCCGCCGTCGCCAGCGGCACGTAACGTCCGTTCGACGCCTCCGCGACGGCCTTCAGCGCCGCTTCCTCCAGGCGGACCTTGACGGGGCTGCCGTTGAACATCTGCACGCCATTGCCGTCCTCGGCCGGAATCGTCGCGTCCTGCCGCGGGTCGCCGATGCCCACCGTATAGATCGGAATGCCGCGCCGTTTGGCGAGCGCCGCGCTCGCAAGGGCCTCGCCGCGCAAGTCTCCGCCGTCGGAAATCAGAATGATGGCGTTGTGGTTGTCGGCAGCGGGATCGAGCGCGTCCAGCGCGGCGCGAATGGCGCCGCCGAGGTCGGTTTCGCCGCGCGGCGCGGAATCGGGCGTCATCTGCTCCAGCGCCCCGCGCAGAAAGCCGTGGTCGGTCGTCAGCGGACAGACGAGACGTCCGCCGTGCCGAAAGGCCACGATCGCGCAACGGTCGCCGTCCAAGGAGTCGATGAGGTCGGCAACGTCGGCCTTGGTCCGCTCCAGACGGTTCGGGCGCACGTCCTCGGCGAGCATCGACCGGCTGACGTCGATCGCGATGACCACGTTTCGGCTGCGGACGACCCGCCGTTCGACCGTGCGCCCCCACTGCGGCCGCGCCGCCGCCAGAAGCGCGAGGAAGAGCCCGGCGAGAACGGCGAAAAACTGCAGACCGGCCGCCGCGGTCTTCGGCGGCGCGAGCGAAATCCGCGTCAGCTGCTTCTCGCGCCGTGCGCGGAGAAACGTCCACCACAGGCCGACGAACGGCACCAGCGCCGCCAGTATCAGGAAAATCGGATTGGCAAAGCTCATTTGTCGTGCTGGCCCTCTCCATGCCAGGGAATGTAGTCCGGGACGGTGTCAATGCCGGCGGCGATGCGCTGGCGGACGGCCTCGTAGACGAGGATTGTCGCCGCGGCGGAGACGTTGAGCGAATCGGCGAGACCGAGCATCGGAATCCTGACGCGCAATTCCGCGCCGTCCATCCACTTGGCCGTAAGACCGTACTGCTCGGCACCGAGCGCGATGGCGACGTTGCCGGTCAGGTCGACTTCGAAGTGGAGTTTTTCCGCATGCGGCGTCGCCGCGAGAATCTTGAAGCCGTGCGCCTTGAGGAAGGCGAGCGCCTCGTCGCTCGTCGCCTCGACGATCGGCACGGAGAACATCGTGCCCGTCGAGGCGCGCACCACGTTCGGATTGTGAATGTCGGTCGTCCGGTCGCAGACGATCACCGCGGCGACGCGGGCCGCGTCCGCGCTGCGGAGGATCGTGCCGAGGTTGCCCGGCTTCTCGATCGCCTCGGTGACGACGACGAGCGCGTTCTCGGGCAGCTTCAGGTCCTTCAGCGAGATCGACACGTGCGGACCGACCATCAGCAGTCCGTCGGGACGCTCCTTGTAGGCGATCTTCTCGAAGCACGTCTTCGAGCAGGTGTAGACCTCCGCGCCGAGCCGCGCGCACTCGTCCACCAGTCCGGGTTCGTTCTCGTTCTTGAGATAGAACTCCGGACAGTGGAAAATGGCCCGCGGACGATAGCCGTTGTCGAGGGCCCGCCGACATTCGCGGTAGCCCTCGACAATCATCTCGCCGCTTTCCTCCCGCGTCGAGCAGGTGCGCAGACGCACCACGTACTTCAACTTGGGATTGCTGGGGGAGCTAATGTCCATGAAACCCCTTTCATCGTCAATTCCATTCTCCGGTTAAACCCAAACCGCGGCACCGGCAAAGCATCCTCGCAGACCGATCCGCAGCTGTTGAAAATATACCATTCCGCGAAGCATATGTCAATGGACTCACGGAATCTGCCGGAGGGCGGCAGGCGAGACGGTAAGCTCGACGGAGGCACCGATCATCTCCACGTTCAGCACGACTTGGCTGCCGCCGCCGGCGAGCCGGCGCACCACACCCTCCAGGCCGCGGAACGGGCCGTCCTCCACGCGCACGCGGTCGCCGCCGTGAAAGACCGTCGTGACCGGCACGAGGTCCGGCTTCGCCTTCAGCGCGTGATCGATCTGGCGGAGCTGGTGGACGAGCTGCCGCGGACGCTCGACGGCGATCATCCGGACCATCAGCTGGGTCTGAAGCATCTTGAGCCGGCCCTCGGGGGTGAGCCGCGTGAAGACATAGCCCGGAAAGAGCGGCAGGTAAGTCGTGCGCTTGCGCCGCTGCACCCTCACCGTCTTGCTGCGGAGCGGCAGATAGCGGAAGTAGCCGTAGTATTCGAGATAACGGAAAACGCGCTTTTCCGTGCGCGGCTTGACATGAAGAACGTACCAGGTCATCATCGCTTATGCCGATCTAGTCGAACTTGTAGGTCTGACCGGGTTCGGGGGCGACGACCTGCGGGACTCCGCTCTCCGTCAGCAGCTGGGCCATGGCGGCGACCTTCTCCGGCTCGCCGTGGACGGCGAAGGCGTGGCGGACGTTGTCCTTCACCTCGCCGATCCAGTTCTGGAGCCCCGCGCGGTCGGCATGGGCCGAGAGGGCGTTGATGACCTCGACGCGCGCCTTGAGCGCGACCTCTTCGCCCAGCACGCGGATCGTCTCCCGCCGTTCGACGATGCGGCGTCCCAGCGTGTTCTCCGCCTGGAAGCCGCAGATGAGGATGATGTTGTCGGGATCCTGCGCGCAGTGCTTGAGGTGGTGCAGCACCCGGCCGCCTTCGCACATCCCCGACGCGGCGATGACGATCATCGGTCCGGGAGTGTCGTTCAGCGCCATCGACTCTTCGGGCGCGCCGACGAAGACCATGCCCGGGAACTCCAGCGGATTGCGTCCCTCGCGGAGCATCTGCCGCGCCTCCTCGTTGTAGACCTCGGGATGGTTGGCGTAGATGCGCGTCGCCTTCTGCGAGAGCGGCGAGTCGATGTAGAGCTTCACCTCGCGCGGCACCTTGCCCTTCTCGCGGAGGCGGTTGAGATAGTAGATGATCTGCTGGGTGCGGCCGACGGAGAACGCCGGGATCAGCAGCTTCGAATTATGCCGGTCGATGAACTTGAGATAGCCCTCCAGACGCTGCTCCACGTCGTCGGCGCTGGGATGGAGCCGGTCCGCGTAAGTGGACTCGACGAGCAGGATGTCCGCGCCCGTGGGATATTCGAAATGGCGGATGATGGGCTGGTCGGGCTGCCCGAGGTCGCCCGAGAAAAGGAGCCGGTGGTTGTGGCCGTGGTCCGAGCGGACGTCCAGCTGGACGAGCGCCGAGCCGAGGATGTGCCCGGCGTTGAAGAATTCCAGCGTCACGCCGGGGCAGATTTCGCGCGGCTCGTGCATGTGCGTGGGCACGAACAGCTGCATCAGGGCCTCGACGTCGCTCTCGTCGTAGAGGGGCTCGAAGAGGTGCTTGCCCTCCTTCTTGCGGCGTTTGTTGATGTATTCGAGGTCGCGCTTCTGAAGGAAGCACGAGTCGCGCAGGAGGATGTCGCACAGTTCGGCCGTCGACTGGCGGGCGAAGACGCGGCCGCGGAAGCCCTGGCGGACGAGCTGGGGCAGGTTGCCCGAGTGGTCGATGTGCGCGTGGGAGAGGATCACGTAGTCGATCGTCTCGGCCTTGACCGGCAGATTGCGGTTCTTTTCGAAGGCCTCCTTGCGGTGTCCCTGGTAGAGACCGCAGTCCAAGAGTATGCGCTTGCCGTTGGCCTCGACAAGATGCATCGAGCCAGTCGTCGTCTGCGCCGCACCGTAGAATGTAATTCTCATACTCCCATTATACCATAAGCAAAGAAGTTTGTGCGACTTTCTTCCGCCGAAGCGACGCATGACGTGTAAGCCGGATTCTGTTTTATCCAATCATTCATCTAAGCAATCAACCCGGGATCTGAGAACCTCGCGGTTCGCCGGACGGGCCGCCCGTCGATCCCCTATTTGATCTTGCTCCGAAGTGGGTTTGCCTTGCGCACGGCCGTTAAAACCGCGCCGGTGGGCTCTTACCCCGCCTTTTCACTATCACCGGCAAGCCGGCTACCTGTTTCTGTGGCACTGTCCGTCACGCGGATTTGCTCCGCGCCCCCGGTCCATTACAGACCGGCCTTCCGCCCTGTGGAGTCCGGACTTTCCTCCTCCGTCCGAATTTTCACCCGGAAGGAGGCGATTGGTCCCTCATGCGTCGCTTCGGCAAAAGAAAGTCAAGGAGCTAATCAATCGCGATACAGGATGCGACCGCACATCGTGCAGGCTACCAGATCGACATTGTGATCGACCATCTGCGACACGCTCGGAGGCTGCAGAAGATGGCAGCCGTCACACACGCCATCGTGGGTCAGCGGAACGACGACCGGCCACCGCTTCGTGCGCAGCCGCTCGTAGTAGAGCATGAACTTCGGGTTCGTGACCAGCTTCGCCTTCTCGGCCCTCTCCTTGCGCGCCTCCGCCAGCTCGGCCGTCACGGCCGCGATGCGCTCGTCAATCTCGTCGCAAAACGCCTTCACCCCGCCAGCCTCGGTATCGTACTTCGCCTGAGCGCTGCTGATGCGCGCGTCAGTCGACGGCAGCTCCTCCATCGCCGCCAGCTGATTGTTCTCGGTCGACTCCAGATCATGGCCGATCAGGTCGATCTGCTGGGCGTACTGCTGGTACTCCTTGTTGGACTTCAGCCCCATCTGGGCCATCTTCAGCTGCTGGATCTTCTCCTTCAGCGCCTTGGCATCGTCAGCATACCCCTGAACGCGCTGGTTGACGCTATCCCGACTCGCCCTGGCGGCCTGAAGATCGGCCGACACGCCGGACAACCTGGCAGTTTCAAGGGCCTTGCGGCGGGGAAGGTCCTTCAACTCAAGCTCAAGCTCGCGAATGCGCCCGTCAACTACCTGCAAATCAATCAGCGACTGAACAACGGTCATGATTCCTTTTCCTTATGACTGGGGCAGGAGACGGGACTCGAACCCGCAACCCTCAGAATCACAATCTGATGATCTAACCAATTGATCTACTCCCGCCATCTTGGAGCCAGGTAAGGGATTCGAACCCCCGACCTGCTCATTACGAATGAGCCGCACTACCAGCTGTGCTAACCTGGCCTTGATGTCTTTACAGTATATCAAAATTCACGCGTCGAAGTCAATGGCGAATTTTACATTTTGAAAAAGCGTGGGGGAACGCGCTCAGGACTTCCCGTAGGCCGGAGAGGTGAACGGCGGCGTGTCCGTGCGGCCTTCGCGGTAATCGCGGACGGCCGCGAGCCGCGCCTTCATGCCGGCTTCGCGCCCCAGCCCCGCCGGCGTGTAGTACCGGCGGCCCTGCAGCGACTCCGGCAGACACGACATGCGCGCGATCTTCTCCGCCGTGTCGTGCGCGTAGGTGTAGCCCTTGCCGTAGTCCAGGGACTTCATCAGCCGCGTCGGCGCGTTGCGGATCTGAAGCGGCACCGGCTCGGCCATCATGTTCTGCGCGTCCGTCGCGGCGCGGAGATACGCCTCCTCCATCGCGTTCGACTTCGGCGCCAGCGCCAGATAGACGACGATCTGCGTCAAATGCACGTTGCACTCCGGCACGCCCAGGTTATGGCAGGCGTTCCAGACCGCATCCGCCAGCAGCAGCGCGTTCGGATCGGCCAGCCCCACGTCTTCCGACGCGAAACGGATGCAGCGGCGCGCGATGTAGAGCGGATCCTCCCCGCCCTCCAGCATCCGCGCAAGCCAGTAGACCGCCGCGTCCGGATCGGAGTTGCGCATCGACTTGTGCAGCGCGGAGATGATGTTGTAATGCTCCTCCCCGTTCTTGTCGTACATCAGCGCCTTGCGGCTCACGACCTGCGCGAGCGTGCTTTCGCCGATCTCCAGTCTGCCGTCCTTGTCGACCGAACAGTTCGCGACGGCCGTCTCCAGCGTTCCGAGCGCGGTCCGCGCGTCGCCGTTCGCGAAAACCGCGATCTTGCGCAGGCTGTCGTCGGAACAGGCGACGCCCAGCTTGCCGAACCCGCGCTCGCTCTCCAGCGCGCGCCGGAGCAGCTTCAGCAGGTCGTCCTCGGTCAGCCCCTTGAGCACGAACACCTTGCAGCGCGAAAGCAAGGCCGAATTGACCTCGAAGGACGGATTCTCCGTCGTCGCGCCGATGAGGATGATCGACCCCTGTTCGACGAACGGCAGGAACGCGTCCTGCTGGGCCTTGTTGAAGCGGTGGATTTCGTCCACGAACAGGACCGTCCGCACGCCGAGCCGCCGCCCCTCCTCGGCCCGCGCCATGATCTCCTTGATCTCCTTGATGCCGCTCGTCACGGCGGAGAAGTTGACGAACTCCGCCTTCGTCGCGTTGGCGACCACGTTCGCGAGCGTCGTCTTGCCGACGCCGGGCGGGCCCCACAGGATCATCGAAGGAATCTGGTCGCGCTCGATCATCTGCCGGAGGATCTTGCCTTCGCCGACCAGATGCTCCTGGCCGACGAACTCGGTCAGATCTCGCGGCCGCATCCGCGACGCGAGCGGCTGCGCCGCGGCGGAAGGGTCGATCCCGTCTATGAGCGACAATTGGGTCATACCGCTATTATACCAAAAAAGCAGGGGCGCGGGGGCGGTCCCGCCTGCTCGCCATCGAGACCTTGCCGCGCCGCCATTTTCTCCGCTCTCGCATTGAATTGCTCACGCCGAAGATTATAGCAAACTGTCGACAGTTGGGCAAATGACATTTGAGGAAATTCTTGAGATCGGGTGCACAGAGCTTTTTATGCAAGGAGTCACGCTTTAAAAGGGAAAATCGAGATGCACATATATCCGTCCATATGCGCCATCGTCTCCGATCCATATTTTCGACACGGAAGACACCGAAACGTCTCCGAGTCCAGAATCGCGCTTACGCGCGCTTGACGGCGCTGAGACGACGCCGGTTCGCAAGCCTACGGCTTGAACCGTCGCCGCCTCACCGCCATCACCCTTCCTCCTCCGCCAAGGCTACGGAGGACGAGCCGGGTCTTCCGGCCTCGGATGCGACACGGAAATT
>JAZQPI010000055.1:0-6736 GCA_045628545.1 Kiritimatiellia bacterium | reverse complement strand
GCGCCCGTCATTTTAGAATCCGAAGCACCCTTCGGATCGGGGACGTCTTGTCTTAAACTGCTTGGGTGCAAGCAAAACACCAAAAGGATGGGGTCTGGGGCGGCGCAGATGCCCCAGGCCCCATCCTTTTGGAATCTTTGCTGCCCTTATGCGCATGTGGACATCGGTGGCGTCCTTTGTTATACTACCAATTATGAAGAAACTCTTTGTCATCTTGATTCTGCTGCTGATCGCGGCAGTTGCGGCGGTTTGGTACCTGAAGTTCGCGGGGGTCACGCATGAGGAGATCCGCGATTCCGTCACGGGCGAATCGACGCGGATCCAGTCCGTCGTCGACGATCGCTATCGGAAGCTCGACCAGAAGCTCGACCGCATCGAGGGCAAGCTCGACCGTCTCCTTGAAATCGCCAACCGTCCGCTTCCGGACAATATGTCGCTTTCGAAATGAAGATCCTCTTTGTTTGCCACGGGAACATCTGCCGCAGTCCGATGGCGGAGTTCGTGATGAAGGACCTGCTCCGAAAAGCGGGGCGGGACGACATTGTCGTCGAGTCGGCGGCGATGCATACGGACGAGATCGGCAACGACATCCATTACGGGACGCGCGACAAGCTGCGGCAGATGAACATTCCGTTTGCGCCGCGCGCGGCATGGCAGCTCACCGCCGCCAAGGCGAGCGAATACGATCTCCTGATCGGCATGGACCGTTATAACGTCGCCGATCTGAAGCGGCTGGTCTATCCCGAAGACCGCGGCAAAATCCGGCTGCTCCTCGACTTGACGGGCGAGAGCCGCGATGTCGCCGATCCGTGGTACACGGGCGACTTTGACGCGACTTGGGACGACGTCCTCGCGGGCTGCAAGGCGTTGTGCCGTCGTTTTTTAAGCAGGGAGGATGAACGCCATGATTAACTTTGAATTCTGGTCGCCGACAAAGTTCGTGTTCGGACGCGGAGCCGAGGCGCGGACCGGCGCGCTTGTGAAGGAGTTCGGCGGCACGAAGGCACTTGTACACTTCGGCGGCGGCAGCGTCAAGAAGACCGGCGTCTACGACAAGGTGGTCGCGTCGCTCAATGCGGCGGGTGTCGCGACGGTTGAACTCGGAGGAGTCCAGCCCAATCCGCGCGAGGCGCTCGTGCGGGAGGGAATCGCGCTCTGCCGCAAAGAGCAGGTCGACTTTGTTCTTGCCGTCGGCGGCGGGAGCGTAATCGACTCCGCGAAGGCGATCGCGTTCGGCGCGACGTATGACGGTGACTTTGCGGACCATGCTTTCGGCAAAGACGCGAAAGTGATGACGCCCGTTCCGTCGGCGCTTCCGATCGGCACCGTGCTCACGATCGCCGCGGCCGGGAGCGAAGGCTCGTGCAACAGCATCATTTCGCTCGGCGAAGAGAAGCTCAAGCGGACGATTACCGGCGACCGGCTGCGTCCGAAGTTCTCGGTCCTCAATCCCGAGTTCACCTTTACGCTGCCGCCGTATCAGACGGCGTGCGGTCTTACCGACATCTTCGCGCATGTGGTCGAGCGCTATTTCACGCCGACCGAGCGTGTGACGGTTACGGACGAACTTTGCGAAGCGGTGATGCGCACGGTCGTCGCCGAAAGCGCCGCGGTGATGGCGGATCCTGCGGACTACGAGGCGCGCGCGAACATCATGTGGGCGGGCATGGTCGCGCACAACAACATCTGCGGCGTCGGCAGGGCGCAGGACTGGTCCAGCCACGGCATCGAACATGAGCTTTCGGCGCTTTACGACTGTGCGCACGGGGCGGGACTCGCCGTCGTGATGCCGGCGTGGATGGAGTATGTGAAGGCGGCGGACTTGCGGCGTTTCGCGCGTTTCGCGGAGCGCGTCTGGGGAGTCGCGAAGTCCGACGATCTCGCGGCGATGGCGGACGAGGGCATTGCGCGCTATCGCGCGTGGCTCAAGTCGATCGGGATGCCGCTTTCGTTCGCGGAGCTTGGCGCGAAGGAGGCGGACATTCCGCGGCTCGCGGCGAATCTGCATCTCGGCGGCAAGCTGCTCGGCGCATTCCGTCCGCTTACGGAAGCCGACGTTCGCGAAATCCTGAAACTCGCCTGCGATGTTCGGCGGCAATCGGTGTAAGAATGAAAGTGCTTCTTGTAGCTGTGGGCAGTGGCTTGGGCGGCGTCTTGCGCTATCTGGTTCCGGGCTGGATCGGGGCGTCAAAGGGCTTTCCGTGGGCGACTTTGACGGTCAATGTCGTCGGCTCGCTGCTGATCGGGCTTGTTTCGGGATTGCTGGCGCGGCACGGCGGATCGTCCGCCGAGTCGATCCGATGCTTGGCGGTCGTCGGATTCTGCGGCGGCTTCACGACCTTCTCGACCTTTTCGAACGAGACGTTCAGAATGGTCGAAAGCAATCAGTGGCTGTCTGCTGCGGCGTATGTCAGTCTTTCGGTCGCGGCCGGACTGGCGGCGGTGTTTGTGGGCTATTGGATTTCCAAAGGCGTTTGCGCATAAGGGCGTCGAATCCAAAATGGTTAGCCCTATGAACGACCTAGGGTTGACGCGCCAAAATGAGATTTCCCTCGCTGACGCGAGTTGAATCTCATTTTGGCTGCAACCAGCAACCAGCGTCCAACAGCCAATCCGAAATGGTCGTGGCGCCATCCATTTCCGAAAACTGTCTATAACAGGCGCTTTAATCGGTGATGCCCGATCATTCTTTCTCTCGCGCGGGTCCCCCGACCCCGCGCATTCCGATATGCTCGCCTTCCACGTCATGGCAATCATGCCGCCAGAAATGATCGAGCAGACCGTGATCGCCGCGATCTCGGACGCCCTGTGCCTGCAGCGGCCCTTCACGCGGAAGTCCGTTTCGTCCAGTTTACCCATCGAATCGAGCAGCGCCATGAACCTCCTTTTCCCGCTTGACAGAAGCGACTACTATAGTATATAATATACGGCATGAAAAGTCAAGTCAGGCTCATGAGGATGATAGGGGCCTCCGAGCGCATGGCGCGGGGACGCCTCGGCGTCCTCTCGCGCGGCGCGAGCGGGGGGAAGTTCTACCACCTCCAGTACCGCCGGGACACGAAGCTGTTCCAGAAGTACATCCCCGCGGACCAGGCCGCCGCCTACGAGAAGGCGACCGCGTCGTTCCGCGCGTTCATGGATGCCGTCGACGCTTACGTGGACGAGATGTCCGCGCGGACGATGGCGGAAATAGCAAAGGAGGCGAAGGATGCAAGACGGAAATCCAAGGCGAAGGCTCGCCGAACGGACGATTGACTACGGCCTTGCGGCGATGGAATACTGCGAGGCGCTGCCGCGCGGTGCGGCGGGGAGGCATGTCGCGGACCAGCTTCTCAGGTCCGCGACGAGCGTCGCCGCCAACTATGCCGAGGCGTCGGAAGCGGAAAGTCCCGCCGACTTCGTCCACAAGCTCAAGGTCGCGATGAAGGAGCTGAAGGAGTCGAGGGTCTGGCTGCTCTTCGCCGCGCGGCTCGTTCCGGGCGATGCGGTTGAGTCGCTGAAAGCGGAGTCGTGGGAGCTCACGCGCATGATCAGCGCCAGCATCAACACGGCAAAGTCACGTGGGGCATAACGTCAGACAGTCGTCCGCGCGGGGCCTTACGGCCGTCTCGCCTTCGGCTCGGCTGTCCGACCGTTCCGGATTGGCTGCTGGACGCACCCACGATAGGCGCCCTTCGGGTTCGGCTTCGCCGAATGGGATACGGCTGCTGGTTGCTGAAACACTTGACGCATCAAAATGAGATTCAACTCGCGTCAGCGAGGGGAATCTCATTTTGATGCGTCAACCCTATGAACGACCCTGCCGGGCTTGGCAAAAGACTTTGAAATTGCTATAATACAGATAGTGAATATGTCGGAATATTGCGCGGATGTGTGGCTACGGCGGGTGTCCGTAGTTCGGTCGCGCTTTTTCGGCGGAGGAAAACATGAGTCGTTATCTGATGATTCTGGTCGGTTCGGTTTTGGTCAACAACTTTGTCCTTAACCGCTTTCTGGGGTGCTGTCCGTTTCTGGGCGTCTCGAAGAAGATGGACACGGCGCTCGGGATGTCCGGCGCCGTCGTGTTCGTCATGACCATCGCTTCGGCGGTGACCTGGGCGCTTGACCATCTGCTGCTGAAGCCGTACGAGCTCGGCTACATCCATACGCTGGCGTTCATCCTCGTGATTGCGGCGCTCGTGCAGTTCATCGACATTGCGATGAAGCGGTTCCTGCCGCCGCTCCACGCCGCGCTCGGCATCTTCCTGCCGCTCATCACGACGAACTGCGCGGTGCTGGGCGTCGCCGAAATCAACTGCAAGCAGGGGACGGGCTTTTGCGAGAGCGTCTTCTTCTCGTTCGCTGCCGCCGTCGGCTTCGGCTTCGCGCTGGTCCTCTTTTCGGGCATCCGCGAGAAGCTCGCCCACGCCGATCCGCCGCGCTGCTTCCGCGGCATCGCGATCGCGCTGGTGACGGGCGGGCTCCTTTCGCTGGCGTTCATGGGCTTTTCGGGGCTCGTGAAGATGCCGTACTGAGTCAAGTTATAAGTCATAAGCAAGAAGTAAGGGGTAAGAAGTATGGTGACTGCCATTTTGATTATCGCTGGCGTCGGTCTTGTCTCGGCCGTGGTGTTGGCCGTTGCCGACAGGTATCTTTCGGTGCGGGAGGATCCGCGCATCGGCATGGTGACGGCGGAACTGCCGGGGGCGAACTGCGGCGGCTGCGGGTTCGCGGGCTGCGACGGCTATGCGCGCGCGCTGGTCGCGGGCACGGCGCCGAACGGCGCGTGCGCGGCTGGCGGCGCGGAGGCGGCGAAGGCCATCGCGAAGATCCTCGGCGTCGAGGCGACGGCGACCGAGAAGCGCGTCGCGCTCGTCAAGTGCTGCGGCACGCGTTCGGAGGCGATCCGCGTCGGGGACTACAACGGCATCTGCGACTGCAACGTCGCGGCGGCGACGGCGGGCGGCGACAAGGGCTGCCGTTTCGGCTGTCTCGGCTACGGCGCGTGCGCGAACGTCTGTCCGAACCAGGCGATCACGGTGCGCGACGGCCTCGCGAAAGTCGACAAGCGCCTCTGCATCGGCTGCGGCAAGTGCGTGAACGTCTGCCCGCGGAAGATCATCGAGCTCGTCCCCGCCTCGGCCACGATCCACGTCCTCTGCAACAACCCCGTCCGCGGGCCCGAGGTGCGCAAGGTCTGCGGCGTCGGCTGCATGGGCTGCCACCTCTGCGAGAAGAATTCCGGCGGCAAGGAGGCCGGGCACTTCACGTTCAACGGCTTCCTCGCGAAAGTGAACTACGACAATCCGCCGACGGACGAACAGATCGTCGCGAAATGTCCCGCGAAGTGCATGTCGGTCGATCCGCATTTCGAGACCGGGCACTGAGCGCAGCCGTTAGGATCGTTTGACCGTTTGATTGGAGATCAGGATGAAGACAGTTAAAAGCCAGTTTAAGTTCAAGGGCGGGGTCCATCCCGACTACAACAAGGAGCTCGCTCGCAATCAGGCGATCGAGAAGCTGCCGCTCCCGAAGGAGCTCGTCATCTCGATGAGCCAGCACCTGGGCGCGCCCGCGAAGTGCATCGTCAAGGCGGGCGACTATGTGACGCGCGGACAGCTCGTCGGCGAGAAGAACGGCTTCATTTCGGTCTGCGTCCGGGCGAGCGCGAACGGACTCGTGAAGGCGGTCGAGAAACGGCAGGGCGCCGCCGGCGGCTTCGCCGACGCGGTGATTCTCGACACGACCGCTCCGGCGCCTGAAAACGGCGACAAGAATGTCGCCGTCCCGTCTGCGGAAGCGGGGACGCTGCCGCCGCTGGACTGGAAGACGGCGACGAAGGAGGAGCTCTTGAAGCGCGTCGAGGAAGCGGGCCTCTGCGGCATGGGCGGCGCGGGCTTTCCGACGGCCGTCAAGCTCAATCCCCCGCCCGGCAAGCGCTGCGAGTACCTGATTTTGAACGGCGCGGAATGCGAACCCTATCTCACCGCCGACTTCCGCGTGATGCTCGAGCGGGCTGACCGGATCCGCCTCGGCGTCGAAATCATGCGCAAGATCCTCGGCGGGTGCGCGGTCCGCATCGCCATCGAGGCCAACAAGCCCGAGGCGATCGCCGCGATGGAGCAGGCGTTCGCGGACATCGAGGGCAACGTCGAGATCGTCGTGCTGCCGGTCCTTTATCCGCAGGGCAGCGAAAAGCATCAGATCTACGCGACCGTCGGTCGGGTCGTTCCCGAGCCGCCGGCCCTGCCGATCGACGTCGGCTGCGTCGTCGAGAACGTCGGCACCGTCGCCGCGATCGCGGACGCGGTGGAGAAGGGCGAGCCGCTCCTCACCCGCGTCACGACCGTTTCGGGCGGCGCCGTGAAGGAGCCGAAGAACATCCTTGCGCCGTGCGGGACGAAGTACGCGGACCTGCTGGAGTTCTGCGGCGGACTCAAGGAGCCGGCGCTCAAGGTCCTTTCGGGCGGCACCATGATGGGCTTCGCGGTCCCTCATCTCGACATCGCGACGACGAAGACGACTTCCGGACTCCTCTTCCTCCCGAAGGAGATGTTGTTCCAGTACGGTTCGGAGGCCTGCATCAACTGCGGGCGGTGCGTGAGGGCGTGTCCGATGAACCTCAATCCCGCCGAGATCTCGAAGGCGGGCGGGGCGGACGACATCGCTACCGCGGAAGCCGCCCACGTGATGAGCTGCATCGAGTGCGGCGCGTGCGCCTTCGGGTGTCCCGCGTACCGTCAGAACACCCAGATAT
>JAZQPI010000054.1:0-3119 GCA_045628545.1 Kiritimatiellia bacterium | reverse complement strand
TCAACGTCGCCAGGTGTACGAAGTTGTCCGCCGGTCAAGACAACATAATCATACTCAGACTCAACTTCCACATCACTGGCAGCAGGCGTCGTCGTTCCTTTTCGATCGAGAGTCCAATATTTTCCGCGATTGAAGGACGAGGCGGATTCCTTATCTTGAAAACTCATATAGTAGGTGCCGATCGAATAACTGGTGGAGCCAATCAGTTCACGATAGTTCTGCGGTTCGCCTTCCGGCGGCGGCGGAACTTTGAAGTCGATGGCATGAACACCCTTTGACGTGGTGAGCGCCAGCGAGCTCAAAGGTGACCAGTCGCCGCCGTCAATGCTGGCTTTGACAGTGCCGTCGCCGAACCGAGGTTCGGCGATAAGGGTGTAGTCATCGGAGGTGGGCGCGACCCTCCAAGTGTCGGGCACGATCGACGGTCCATCCTCCCAGGAGTTGTCGGCCTGGACGATCGTCAGCTTCGCCTCGGCGGAAGCATCCGCAAATCCCGTCTTCGCCACCTTGATGTAGACCGTCTTCGCGCCGACGTCCTTCATCGTCGGAAGGTCAGTCGAATAGCCGCTGTCTCGGTCGAACGAATAGGTTATGCTCGCGCCGGCAGCCGGATCGACGCCCGGCACGGGGATGGTCCGATCTTCGCCGTTGTAGACCCACACCGCGTCGACGGCGTCGACGAAGATGGTCTTCGAGTCCGCCGTGAAAGCGATGCGGACCTTATAGCGCGCGGCCGGGGTGCAGGCGTCGAAAGGCAGCGTGAACTCGGTGCCCTCGCTGGGCGTGCCCTCCGGGACATAGTCGCCCTTCTGATAATCCCACTTCATCAGCTGGAACTTCGTCGACACGTAGCACTCGTCCGCCTTCGGACGGCCGTTTTTGCCGGCCTGCGCGTCACGGAAGTCCGCCACGTTGCCCAGCTTGATGGTAACGCCGGTATCGGTGTCCTTCGCCGCGTCAGAGGTGATGACGACCTTGTCGCCAGGCTCGTTGCCGAGGACGTAGGCCATCCAGTTCTTATATTCGCCGGTGCCTCCCTTCAGCCAGTTTTCGGCCGCGGTCTTGTTCAACGGATCCAGTCCCTTGGCGGTCAGCCATGCCGCATCAATCTTCACAAACGATTTATCGTCGTCTCCGATGGTGACGGCGTAGGTTCCCTCCGTCGTCTCCGGATCGGTGTTGTTGGTATTCTGGTATTTTCCCGGATTGTCCACCGTGCCAGAGAAATACCACCTGCCAGTCTGCGGCTTGCTGCTCGACAGATCGTCGATCAAGAGCGGCGCCTCGGCGCCGTTCGCCTCGGTCTTGCGCGACCAGCTCGCGCCGGAGACGTTAATCGTGATATTGCCGCTGTCGCGATACGGGAACGGGTCCGTCGTCAGGCCGTAAGGGACGGCTCC
This sequence comes from Kiritimatiellia bacterium, assembly GCA_045628545.1. Classification (GTDB taxonomy): domain Bacteria; phylum Verrucomicrobiota; class Kiritimatiellia; order RFP12; family UBA1067; genus UBA1067. Next base: position 1,719 of record JAZQPI010000054.1, on the reverse strand, counting down.
CTGCCAGTGGACGGTATCGAGGATCGTAAAGGGCGCGAACGCCTGGCCGGGGGTGCGCAGGTGCAAGGCCGCCAGCGTCAACTCCTTCACGCCGGACTGCCCGGTGAAGATGTTGTCGTTCAGTTCGCGCATGTCGGGCGCACTGAAGGTGATGTACGTGAGCTGCGGCGAGGCGCCGGCCGTCGCGAAGGTGTAATCCGGCAAATTGAGGATGCCGGTGCCGAGGACAAGCGAGGTGAGGGAGTCCCAGCCGTAGAACACGCGATTGCCGAAGGCATAGCCCTTGCCGTTGAGTTTCAGCTCGCCCGAGACTGCGGAGCAGCCCTCGAACGCCGAATCGCCGAAGGAGGTCAGGGAGTCGGGGAGAAGCGGATCGATGGTCGTGAGCGAGGAGCAGCCGTAGAAAGCATGGTCCGCAACCGCAGTAAGCTTTGTCGCCGCATTAAGATCGACTTTCGTCAGACCGGTCGCATTGCGGAACGCCGAAGGCCCGATTGATTCCAGCGCCGCGCCCGCCTTGAAGACCAGCGACGCGCCGGCGCCCGCGAAGGCCCGTTCGGGGATGCTGGTAAGAAACGCCGAGTTGAAGGTGCCCTGGAGGGACGACGCGCCCTCGAAACAGGAATCGCCCATGGACGACAGCCCCGAGGGGAAGTTGACCGAAGAGAGTGCCGAGCAGCCGAAGAACGTCTTTTCGCCGAGCGCGGTCAGTCCGGCCGGCAGCGTGACGGAAGTAAGGGCCGTGCAGCCCGCGAAAAACTCGTCTGGCAGCGCGGATATGGTGGAGCCGGAGAGATTGATCGTGGTCAGACCACTGTCCTTGAACACCTCGCGGAGAGCCTGCGAGAACTTCAGAACGGGGTTTCCTGTCAAAGTCGCAAGCTTCGTGTCCGCGTAAAACGCCTGATCACCAATGCTAGTAACCGAGTCAAGGCCTTCGATTTCCTCCAGAGCGGTGAAATGCCAGAAGATTCGAGAGCCAAGCGAAGTAATGTAGTCCGGCAGGATGATTTTACGGACCAAGCTATCTTCGGTGAAATGCGCAGCCATCGCTGAATTGTTCAACGCAAAGAGTTTGTCTCCAGCAGAGAGGCCCGTGGCATATTTCAGGTTCGTGAAATCAAGCGTCGTGGGCGTTTGCGTAGAACCACCAGGATAATGCGGCATCCGCTTTTCAGCCCAATCATCACAAAAATAAAAGGTCAGAATGCCTCTGTCGTAGGAGACGTATTGGATTTCCCAGCCATCACTGCTCGTCAGCGTACCACCGGCGCCGGGCGTCCACGTCCACGTCGGATGGTTCGGATCCGGACCCGTTGCCGACTCGGCGGAGATCGTGAACGAGACCGCCGCGGAATTTGCCGCGTTCCAGTTGTCGGACGCAACTACTTCGCCGCGGACATAATAGGTGCCGGCCGTCGACGGACGGGTCGCGGTCCGCCCCGAGGTGCAGCCGCTGTTCGTGTAGTAGACATAGGAAACCGTGCCAAAGTTCGCCGAAAGCCCGGACGGGGTGGATGCCGTGCCGCCGACCGTCCAGCCCGGCATCGACAGCGCGCCGGAAATGCTGGGCGTCGCTTTAGTGATCGTGAAAGCAACGACCTTGTTCGCGGTCGAATTGTCCGACCATTTGTAGTTGGCGTTCAGCTGCAGTTCGACCTCGTAACTGCCGACGGCGGTCCCTCCCTCATTGCGGACGACCGTATAGCCGGCGTTCGC
>JAZQPI010000053.1:0-6732 GCA_045628545.1 Kiritimatiellia bacterium | reverse complement strand
AGCATGATCTCGTCGTAGATGACCTCCATGCCGCGGCCGCCGAGGACGAAGCTCGGACGGATGATGAGCGGATAGCCGAGCTTCGCGGCGCACTTCAGGGCGCCGTCGATGTCGCTCGCCATCATCGACTCCGGCATCGGGATGCCGAGGCGGTCCATGATGGAGTGGAAGAGGTCGCGGTCCTCCGCCGCGTCGATCGAGTTCACCGACGTGCCGAGGATCTTGCAGCCCGCGTCCTGAAGTCCGCGCGCGATGTTGAGCGGCGTCTGTCCGCCGAACTGCACGATGATGCCCATCGGCTTCTCGGCCTCGTAGATCTGGAGCACGTCCTCGACCGTGACGGGCTCGAAGTAGAGCTTGTCGGACGTGTCGTAGTCGGTCGAAACCGTTTCGGGGTTGCAGTTGACGATGATCGTCTCGTAGCCCATCTTGCGCATCGCTATCGCGGCGTGGCAGCAGCAGTAGTCGAACTCGATGCCCTGGCCGATGCGGTTCGGGCCGCCGCCGAGGATCATGACCTTCTTCGGATTCTTGGAGATCGGCGCCTCGCCGAACTCCTTCCTGGAATCACCAGAACCGCTAGAATCACTAGAACCGTTGTAAGTCGAGTAGTAGTACGCCTGCCCCTCGACGCCGCTGACCGGCACCGCGAACCAGCGCTCCACGCAGCCGAGGCCCGTGCGCTGCGCCCGGATGTCCCTCTCGGGCACGCCGAGGAGCTGCGAGAGGTACTTGTCGCTGAAGCCGTCCTTCTTCGCCTGGACGAGCAGGTCGTCCGGCAGGAAGCCGCCCTTGTGGAGGAGGATCTGCTCCTCCTCCTGCACGAGTTCGCGCATCTGCTGCACGAAGTAGCCCTTGACGCCGGTGCGGGCGAAGATCTGGTCGTCAGTCGCGCCCTTGCGCAGGGCCTCGTACATCTGGAAGTGGCGCTCCGAGTTCGGGATGGAGAGCAGCTTCAGCAGCTCGTCCAGGGTCTTCTCGTGGAAGTCCTTCACGAACCCGAGGCCCGCGCGGCCGCGCTCCAGCGCGCGGATCGCCTTCTGGAACGTCTCCTTGTAGGTCTTGCCGATCGACATCACCTCGCCGACGGCCTTCATCTGCGTGCCGAGGTGGTCTTCGACGGCGCGGAACTTCTCGAAGGCCCAGCGCGCGAACTTGAGGACGATGTAGTCGCCCGAGGGCGTGTACTTCTCCAGGGTCCCGTCGCGCCAGTACGGCATCTCGTCCAGCGTCATGCCCGCCGCGAGCTTCGCGGAGACGAGCGCGATCGGGAAGCCCGTCGCCTTCGAGGCGAGGGCGGACGAACGCGACGTGCGCGGGTTGATCTCGATGATGACCACGCGGCCCGTCTTCGGGTTGTGCGCCCACTGGACGTTGCAGCCGCCGATGACGCCGATCGCCTCGACGATCTTGAACGCGTCCTTCTTGAGCTTCTCCTCCAGCTCCTTGGAAATCGTCAGGAACGGCGCGGCGCAGAAGCTGTCGCCCGTATGGACGCCGACCGCGTCGATGTTCTCGATGAAGCAGACGGCGATCATCTGGTTCTTCGCGTCGCGAACGACCTCGACTTCGAGCTCCTCCCAGTCCTTGATCGACTCCTCGATGAGGCACTGGTGGGTGAGGGACGCGTCCAGGCCGCGGGCGCAGATGGTCCGCAGCTCCTCGATGTTGTAGCAGAAGCCGCCGCCCGAGCCGCCCATCGTGTAGGCGGGCCGCACGACGACCGGATAGCCGATCTCCTTTTCGACGAGCGAGACCGCCTCGTCGACGGTGTGGACGATGCCCGACTTCGGCGTGTCGATGCCGAGCTTGGTCATCGTGTCCTTGAAGATCTCGCGGTCTTCGCCGCGCTCGATCGCGTCGAGGTTGGCTCCGATGACCTTCACGCCGTACTTGTCGAGAATGCCCTTCTTCGACAGCTCCATCGACAGGTTGAGACCCGTCTGTCCGCCGAGGTTCGGCAGAATCGCGTCCGGACGCTCCTTCGCGATGATCTGCTCGAGCCGCGTCGCGTTGAGCGGCTCGATGTAGGTCGCGTCGGCCATGACCGGGTCGGTCATGATCGTCGCGGGGTTGGAGTTGACGAGAACGACTTTGTACCCGCACGCCCGGAGTGCCTTGCACGCCTGGGTGCCGGAATAGTCAAATTCACATGCCTGCCCGATTACGATCGGGCCTGATCCGATGATCAGAACCTTATCAATGTCTGCGCGCTTCATATTGAGTTAATATTATAGCATATTTTGAAAACGGGGATGCGGCGATTATTTGGCCCCCTTGCCGGCTGGGGATGCGTCCGCGGCGTTCGTCGGCTGGGCCACGCCGTCGTTCCCGACCAGGAAGTCGCGGATGCCGTCCTTGATTTCCCCCATAGTCTGCTTGGTGGCGTCCCACGCCGACGCCGCGCCGCTTTTCGTCCCAGCCCACGCATTGGTTGCCCAGGTGCGGGTTGCAGACGCAGCCTGCGTCATGCCATCGCCGACCTGGTGGGCCGATTCGCCGACCGCCCGCGTCACTCCGTGATGCCGCCAGCAGAAGCACTCGCCGTCGCCGACCGTGTTCGAACACTGGGTGCCATCCGCGAAAACCGCCTGACAGCGCGGCACCACCTTGGTCTTCTCGACCTTGGTGACCGCAGCCCCGTTACCCCAGGCGGCAAGACACACGCAGACAACCGCTACCCACGCAACCAACCGACCGTTCTGCAATTTCTTCATGGCGTTCTTCTCTGCTCCTCCCGTGAAACGGCACTTGAAAATCCATCTGGAAACCCACCCGCCTCGGGGCGCACGACTTTCCTGGTGCGACTGACTGGGATCGAACCAGCAACCTTCGGCTTCGGAGGCCAACGCTCTATCCAATTGAGCTACAGTCGCATTCGAAATTAATTGCCTAATATTATATCATATTTCTTGGCGCGTTCGTTGATAATTCTGTCCAAATCGTCGTCTTCGTCATATTCGCCTATTTCGTCGATCCTATCTGGCTGAATCATCAAGTAGCGGAGCGCGGCCATCATCACGCGACGCCAGGTCACGGCGGCGGAATTGCCGCCCTGGTGGAAAACCGCGTTTTTTTCGAAATCCAGAGTCACCAGCACGACGAGCTGCGGATCCGACGCCGGAGCCATGCCGCAAAAGCTCGCGCGGTAAAGTCCGGGGATGTAGCCGCGACGGCCTGCGGCCTTCTGCGCGGTCCCCGTCTTGCCGGCGATCGAATATCCCTTGATCGCCGCGCGACGCGCCGTCCCCTGCGGCGAGGCGACGCCGAGCATGATCTCGCGCATCGTTCGCGCGGTCTCGGGCGAAATCGGCTGCCCCAGCGGTTCGGGACGGTGGCGGTAGAGCTCCGCCCCCGCGGCATCGACGATCCGCTCGACGATGTAGGGACGCATCCGCCGGCCGTCGTTGGCGATGGCCTGATAGGCGGAGGCCATCTGCAGGGCCGTGACGGCCACGAACTGTCCGATGGGGGCGCGGGACCACGAGGCCTTGTCCCACTCCTGCCAGGGCTTGAGGATGCCATGCTGCTCGCCCGGCAGGTCGATGCCCGTCACCTGTCCGAAGCCGAAGGCCTTCATGTAGCGGTAGAGCGTCTCGCTTCCGAGATTGACGCCGAGCTTGCCGATGACGATGTTCGAGGAATGGACGATCGCGTCGCGCAAGGTCATCGTCGGATCCCAGACGTGTCCGTGGTCCCCCGGCAGCTTGTAATAGCCCGTCTCGAACTGGTCGGTCGAAAAACGCGAGTCGGGCGAGAAGCGCCCCGTGTCGATCGCCGCGGCGGCCGTGATGACCTTCATCACCGAACCAGGCTCGTAGTTGAAGCCCGTCACGCGGTTCATGAGGTCCATCGGCTTGCTCGCCCCGTAGCGGATCGGATCGAAATCCGGCAGCGACGCCATCGCCAGCACCGCGGCGGTCCGCGCGTCCAGGATGACGCACCAGCCCGACGCGGCGCCGAACTGCTCCAGTCCGTCGGCCAAGGCGGACTCGGTTTCGTACTGCAGGACGTGGTCGAGCGTCAGGTAGACGTCCGACCCCGGCACCGGGGCGATCGCGACCGTCCGCCTGTCGTAGAGTTCATTCCCGTGCGCGTCCTTCATGCCCTGCACACGACCTGGCACGCCCGTCAGATAGCGGTCGTACCGCAGTTCGATTCCGCCCGAACCGACGCCGTTGTTGTTGACAAACCCCAGCACGTGGGAGGCGCGGCGTTTCTGGATGTACTGCCGCACATGGCGGTCCTCGATCTTCACTCCCGCGACGAGGGTGGAGTCGCCGATGATCTGCCGCGCCCGGGCGTCGCTCGACGTGGACAGGTACTGGTTGCGCCAGCCCCGTCCCGAATGACGGCGCGACATTTCCAGCACCTTCCGGAAGTCGAGCCCCAGCGCGTTGGCGATGGTCTTGACGATGGCCGCGGGCGGACGGGGCGGATCCCCCTTGTGGCGCACGACGGCGTTGGTCAGCGCCTGCGGATCCAGACGGTAATCCCAGACCGAGATCGACCGCACGAGGGGCGTGCCGTTGCGGTCGTAGATCGTCCCGCGCCGCGCCGGCAGCGCGTACTTCAAGTCATAGTCGATCGACTTGACCTCCGGATGAAGATGCGCCGAGACGAGCTCGGTTCCGACATAGGCCGAAAACAGGGCGAGAAGCGCCACGGGGCACCAGAAGCGCAAACTGTCCCCGATTGACATACGGACTCCTCAGCGCCGGGACTTGCGGGGGGACTGCTTCGCCGCCACCGGACGTCTGGCCGCACCGCGACGGAGGGCCGCCAGGTTAGACGGACGCGGATCAGGTGCGCCGTCGGCCAGCATGCGGACCGCCTGGTCGGCGCGCGGATAGCGCATCGCGAGCCCGTGTCTCAGCAGTGCGCGATCGAGGTTCTCGCTGGACATCATCTCGTCCCATCTGGCGCTGGCGCGGACGCGCTCGTCCTCAAGACGGGCGAGGGTCCGCTCCTTGTCGCCGATCGCCTTGCGCTGCTGCTCGTTGCTCGACTTGGCGAGGATGTTCACGATCACTGCCGCGAAAAGAAGCACTATGACCGAGAGCAGCCGTCCGGCCTGCCCGATCATGACGTCCATCCTCTTGGAATGCCTACGGTTCCGTGCCATCTTGTCACTCCTTTTCGACGATCCGCAGCTTCGCGCTGCGCGACCGCGGATTAACGGTCTGTTCCTCTTCTCCCGCGACCAGAGCCTTGCGGGTCACCTGGCGAACCCGCGGCAGATCGCCCTCCCATCTCGTCCCGCCCTGCTGCAGCGAAACCTCGCGCCCGGCGTGGGCGGCGAAAAAGCGCTTCGTCTCGCGGTCGGTGAGCGACTCGAAGGTGATCACGGCCAGTCGCCCGCCAGGACGCAGCACCGCCAGCGCCCCCGCGAGCGCGCGGCGCAGCTCGTCCATCTCGCCGTTGACCTCCATCCGCAGCGCCTGGAAAACGCGCGTCGCCGGATGCCGCCCCCCGCGGCGGCCCACGAGCCGCTCCACGAAATCGGCCAGCTGCAGCGTCGTCTCGAACCGCCGGCCCTCCGACCGGACGCGCACCAGCTCGCGCGCGATGCGCCGCGCCTGCGGCTCCTCGCCCCATTCGCGGAAAACCTCCTCCAGCCGCTCGGCGGACTCCCCGTTGACCAGGTCCGCCGCCGTCAGCGGCTGGGAGCGGTCCATCCGCATGTCCAGCGGCCCCTCGCGCAGAAAGCTGAAGCCGCGGGCGCCGTCATCCAGCTGCGGACTCGATACGCCGAGGTCCAGGAGGACTCCGTCGACTTCGCTCCAGCCGTTTTCGTCGCAGACCTTCTTCAAATCCCCGTGATTGCCCCGCACGACCGTCAGCCCGGCGATCTGCCGCGCCGTCACTTCGGCGACGGCTTCGTCGTCGCGGTCGATCCCCAGGACGAGTCCGCCGCGGGCGATGGTCTCGGCGGCGTGTCCGGCGCGGCCGAGCGTGCCGTCCACATAACGGCCGCCGCGCTTTACCGCGAGACCGTCGACGGTCTCGCGGAGCATCACCGAAACATGTCCGTTCGCGCTCACCGTTGTCCTCACATTCCCGCCGCGGTCAGCGCGGCGTCGATGTCGCCCATGTCGATTTCGCCCGCGGCGCCGAGGACCGCAGGATCGTAAAGCTTGATCATCCGGAACGAGCCCACCATCGCGACCGTCGTCGTCAAGTTCGCGAACTGAAGGAGCTTGTCGCAAATGCGGACTCGTCCCTGGACGTCAAGTGTCAATTGCTGGGAGACCGCCCCGATCTTAACCAACACCTTGTTCAGCGCCGGATCAAGAAGCGCTTTTTGGCGCAGCTGGTCGAGAAACACCATCATCTCCGCCTTGGGGTAGAGATTGAGACAGCGTTCTTTGCGGTCGGGAATGACGCAGACGACCTTCCCGAGGACCTCTCGCCATCCGCTGGGGATGGTGAGGCGGCTCTTGGGATCGAGCGCGTAATCAAAGCGACCCAGGAGGAAGCCTGATTCCGTCTCCGTCGACACCGCGACACTCTCGTCACCACCTTTTGACATTTTCTGACACTATTATACACTTTGCCCCACCACATTGCAAGTGGAAAATTTAGAAAAGTGTAGTCGGTCACTCAACACCGCTTCGCGGCATTGAGTGCCCGACTACAGCATTTGGGCATCTGGGCGATTGAGCATCCGGGCCGTTCTCGCGTGGACGTGCCAAAAGCCGCAGTCGACTGGCATTGCCGATGATTCCGCTT
>JAZQPI010000052.1:0-6383 GCA_045628545.1 Kiritimatiellia bacterium | reverse complement strand
AAGGTACTGGCGATACGTGCGGCGGTGATGGACCGCCTACACGATGCGTACTGGCAAGCCCGCTCGGCTTTCAGACGGGCGGCATAGGCGGACGACAGGGACGCGCTTCAACAAGCGCTCTCACTTTTTTGTCATACACCCATTACAAACGTGCACAGAGCTTTTTATGCAAGGAGTCACGCTTTAAAAGGGAAAATCGAGATGCACATATATCCATCCATATGCGCCATTGTCTCCGATCCATATTTTCGACACGGAAATTCGCCCTGCGGGCGAAAGACACGGAGCTTCGCGCGTTAATCCGTGCTCTTCGCCCGCAGGGCGAATTTCAGTGACGCGGGGAAGCCGAGAACCGAAGGTTGATGTTGGTGCGAGTGACAGCGGCCGAGAAGTCGGAGGCCAAGCGGTCTTAGGAAGACAAATTTGGTGGACAACTCCTTGGCTCACAGAACGACATGGCTACGATCCGACTTGGGGACAGACCCCGAATTGTCCGTGTTCTTCGCCAGCAGGGCGAATTTCAGTGACGCGGGGAAGCCGAAAACCGAAGGTTGATGTTGGTGCGAGTGACAGCGGCCGAGCTCTTATCCTCCGTAGCCTTGGCGTAGGAGGATGCTCGAGTCCGCTGACACTCGCACCGGCATCAATCGCCCGTCAGGGCGATTCGGCTTCGCCAGCGCTTCCGTGGCCTCCGTGTCAAACTTGCGCCGTGCGGCATTGGTGCCGCATAAAACTTTCGTTGCACCCTATGGCGCACGATCGAGAAACGCGCACCCCCATCGTTCCGTCGGCGTCCTCTCGGCCTTCGGCTGCCTCGCTACGCTCCGCTGTTACGCCCAGGAACGACCATGAAAAATCACACCCGTTTCACTTGATTCTCCTGACTCGTTGATTGCTCATCGCCTTCTCAGCGCAGTTCCCGCTGAACCGGCGATTGTCAATCAGGTGAATCAAACGAATCAGGTGAGATGTTTTCCCGGTTTTAAGAAAGACAACGTGCCGTTAGCCCATGCAAATTGATTGTGAGAGTATCTTACCGATAATTCTCGCCGCCATCAAGGGGGCAGTGTGATGCGTCAACCCAGTCTGACGACTTAACAATGTCGACGGTCCGGTTCCGCCGGAGGACGACCACCTTGCCCTCGCGCACAAGACGCTTGAAGGCGAGCGGCGCCGATGCGCCGGCGGACGGACGGGCCACGACCTCCCAGTCCGCCACCCAGACCGGCAACTCCGTCGCCACAATTCCCCGCCGATGCGCCAGGCGGGTGATGAACTCCGTCGAACTCCCGCAGGCCTTGGGATCGATCCATCGCCCGTCGCCAGCCGCCCGCCACTCCTCGTTCGGAAGCAGCAATTCGGAAAGGAACCGTCCCTGCGCGTCATAGCCGGGCTCCTTCTCCTCGCACCCGCAGAAGGAACCCAGAACCACAAGGCCCGCCACTACCAAGATCTTTCGCATCGCGACCCCACTTCCCGCCGTCCGTCAAAAGACAAGCGACTTGAACATGTCGGCCATGTCGTTGATCTCTTCGAGAACGCCCCGTCCGCCCGTCTCCGTGCGGATCGCGTCATCCCAGTCTTCGGGCGGTATCTTGTCCTTGCCGTTGCCGACATACCTGCCGATTTCGTCGAAAGTCTTCTCCACCTTTTCGAAGTGCGCCTTCGCCGCCTCCAGACGCGCCAGGTTGTGCGCGTCGCCCTTGGAGAGCGCCTTGCCCTGCTTCGTCAGCGCCGCCTCCGTCTTCCGAAGCGCCTTGATCTTCACGTCAAGCGCGGGGATGAGCTTCGACTTCATGTCCTTCGCCGTGCCGCGCACCGCCTCGCGCACGCGGACCGGCAGCGGCAAGTCCTTGTTGTTCAGCATCGTGGCCGCCTTGAAGGCCGTGACGTCAAACGCCTGCTGCGCGTCGGACGCGCTCATCGTCGAGAGGATCTCCTCCATGTTGTCCGCTTCCTTGGAATACGTCAGGATATTCTTGTTGCGGTAGGCCTCCGGGTCCACATGCGTGGTCTGGTTCTCCCACGACTTCTGCGCGTCGAAGCCGGTGGTGTCCTTATACGACCGATTCCAGCTGTCCGTCGCCTCCCGCTGCCATTCGTAAACCGACACGCGCTTGCCGTTCCTCGTGAGCACCATGTTCGGCGTCTCCACCAGGCCCCAGTCCGCGTCCATGCCCACCGTGCCCTTGCTCGAGGCGTTGCGGAACTGCACGATCTCCTGGTCGTTGAAGCCCTTCGCCTTCATGTCGGCGTAGAACCTCGTCTTCACCGTCTCGTGGATATTGCCGAGCGTGCCGTCGAACGCCTCGCCCACCTTCTTGTAGGAGTTGTCATACTTGAGACACGCCTTCGCCGTGGGGTTCTCGTTTACGCGCGCCGTCGCCACCGCGAGGTCGCTCTTGATCTTCGCGAGTTCCTTGTCCGACATGTGCTCGAGCTTGGCCTGGTTGAAGGCGTTCTGCGCCCGAATGAACTCGCTGATCTCGCTCTTCGCCCTCTTGACTTCCGCCTCCATCACTTCCTTGTTGTTCGACACGTCCGCCTTCGACTTTCCGGCCGCCCCCGTCTTCACCTTGGCAGGCGCAGCGACCTTGCTCTTGCCGCCGAAGAGGTCGCGCACGTCGGTGTTGAGCTTGCCCTGAACCTTGCTTGCGAGGACCGGCACGCCCTTGTTCATAATGGTCGACCAGACGGCCCCCTTCAGCGCACCTTCCAGGCCGTTCTCCTTGTATCCGTCGTAGGTGCTGCAGGCGATGTCGATGGCGTCGCAATAGAAGCAGGCGGCGTTCTTCACCGCGCCTTTCACGCCGTCCTCGACAAAGCCCGTCCCGGTCTGGTACAGCAGCGAGATCGCACCCGGTGCGCCGGCCACGCCGCCAAGGGCCAGCGCAATGTCGCACCTCGTCTTCACCTTCTCGGCGCGCCGCAGCCGGTCCTCCGCGTCGACGAGATCCGACTCGGCCATCCCCTGCGCGTATTCGAGCCGTCCCGTGTACTTCTTCTCGAGCGCGTCGCCGAGCTTGATCCACTGCTCGGCGTCAAGCGGATCCTCCGCGTTGATCTTGTCGATGATCCGGTCGGTCGCGTCCCATTCGACGGCCGGCATCTTGCCCATCAGGGACTCGACCCGGCTGCGCGCGCGGTTGAGCCGCTCGGCCTCCAGAACCTGGCGCCGCGTGTTCTCGCGCTGCTGGACCTGGCACATCTCGTCGAACGGCGTGCGGGACGCGGTGAACATGCCCGTCTCCTCGGCGCGGATGCGGTCCTGCTCGTAGATGACGCTGCTGCGCTCGCAGACGATCTGCCACTCGAGCGCCGCGCGGCGCGACGGATCCTTCTCGCCGGCGAGTTCCTTCTGAAGCCGCGAGACCGTCCCCTCGATGAAGGTGATGTTCTGCCGGTGGAACGCAATGCGCTCTGCCTTTGCCTCGTCCTCCTCGGACGCGACGGGCGCTGACACCGAGGACAATTCATCCGGCACATTTCCGTCTCCATCAAGCAGAGCGGCGAAGCGGGCCGTCGCTCGGGCAATCGCCTGCTGCAAGGCCGCGCCCTGCGACCGTTCGAGCCGGAAGATCAACTTGATGCCAAAGGGCTGAGAACTGCCGGGCCGGAACTCGTAAATCCCGCCAAAGCGAAGCTCGTAGTCCTGATGATCAGGGGGTTGATTATGCCGACTGTGACTCGGCCCCGTCATCTTCATCGCGAACCTGTCGTTGCGGTGCGCGAAAAGCGGTTCTCCCACCGTGCGAACGTAGTCGCCGTGAATTTCCAGCGGAAGGCGAGGGGGCTTGTAGAAGAGTCCTGGCAGCTTCGGGTCCTTGCCCGCAACCGAGAACGAAGCGGCAACATCCACGCAATCATTCGATTGGGCCTTCAGGAAGACCTTTGACAGCCGCCATTCCACCTTCCAGTTCTGACGGATCTTCTCCAATTCCAATTCGGGCCAGTCGTATTTCCCGTTTCCCAGTTCAACGGCGAGCCATCCTTTCAGGGCAAGGTCGAGCTCGAATGTCGCGCCTCTCGGCGTTACGATCGCGCGGCAGACGTTTCTCTTCAATCCGTTATACTTGGCGCCCCGCGGGAACTTCGCCTTCTTGTATGCCTTCTCATCTATCCAGCAACCGTCTTCAGGGTGCTGGCCGTCCATGTTGAAGACATACGATTCAGGTCCTGTCCCCTCACCACGCCATGTGGAGCCATAAGGAAACTCCACTCGGTCCAGAACATAGTAAAGATCCGGGTCCACCTTTACTTCTATCGGCGTGGCAGCGACAGGAGCAGCGCGCAGCATCGCAACGGTTTCGCGTGCGAGAAGCGCCGCTTCCGCGTCGCGCCGCCTCAACTCGTCCGGTTCTGGCATCTCGCCAAGTTCGTCCAGTTGCTTCTGCAGTTCGTTCATCCGCGCCTGCGCTGTCTTCATCGCCGTCAGGATCTCCGCATACGTGCGCATCTGCTCGCGCTCGGCCGCAGCATTGCCGAAAGTCTGCGCGTACACGGCCTCGCGGAGCGCGTCGTCGCAGGCGACCATCGCCGTATCGACCGACGCCTTGAGCCGCACCTGTTCCGAGATGATCGGCGAGGCCTTCTTGAGCCAGTCGAGGATCTCCGGCGCGGGATAGTCCGAGACGGCGTTCCAGCGCTTCTCGAACGCGGCGTCCGCCTCGTCCGACATCGGCCCCAGGAGTTCGCGGAGCGATTCGCGCACGTGCGCGATCGCGGCCTTGCGCGTCGACGCGTTCATGAAGTCGTCGGAGACCAGCGGCTTCACCGTCGGCGCCTTCGGGGCGGTCACGACGGCGGGCAGCGGCGGCAACGAAACGGCCGACGTGCGGCCCTGCGGCTGATCCTCCGCCTTCGCCGCAGTTTCAACCGTACGCTTGTGGGCCTCCGCGATCTCCGCCCACTCGGGTATGTCTTTGACCGGCGGCACCTTCGCGAGGTCCATCTTGACGAGCGGGATGGTCGGCTCCGAATTGCCGTCCTCCGGCGGCAGCAGCGTGACCTGGCGCAGCACCGCCCGCACGGAGGCGTCGAGCCCGCGGTCTGCGGGCGTGCGCAGATACAGCACGAAGCAGTAGCCCTTGACGACGATCGGACCATGGAAGAACGAACAGCGCTGTCCGTCAAAATCCACCTCCTTCAGCGCACACGCGAACCAGGTCGTGCCGGAAACTTCGGCGGCTATCGACTTGCCCTTTTGAAACTTGCCGCAGAACGCTTCGACCGCCTCGACCGCATGCACGGGAATCGGCGAAGACATGACACCCCCGCCCATTTCGTTCTGCAGCATCATCGATCCGCCGCCTGGCAGTTGAATGGAGACCGCGTTCGGGTATCCCACGTAGTTGACGATCTCCTCGCGGCGCGGCGCGAGCGAATCGGGAATCTGCATGAGGCCGTGTTCGAGCGCATAGACGGAAAACGCGGCGATGACCACTCCCACTGCCAGCGCGAGCTTGCCCAGATTGGAGCAGCTGGCGGCACTTTTCCCGACGACGAACGCATGACGTTCCATGCTGCTGTCTTTTTCCATGTCTTTACCCCTTTTTGGTTTTGCGCCGCCCGCGGCCCTTGGCGTTGACGCACCGCGCGGCGATGAAATCGTACACTTCGTCAAAATCCGCGTCCTCGACGTAGATCTGGTTGTGGTTGAGCCGCGCGTCGAGGTAGATGACGTGGCGCGCCTTCACGGCCGTGATTTTCCTCACGCTCGCGAAAGTCGAATAGAGCGAAGCGCGAGAACCGGCGAGAATCCCCGAGCCCATGACGCCTGGCTTTCCGGCGGCAGCGCCCGCAAGCGTGGTCAGCGCCGCGACGACCTGCGCCCGTTTGAACTGGCGCGCGAGCTGCGTGTGCTTCACGCCCTGCTCGTCCATTTCGAAAAGGACGCAGTACCGTCCGCCCAGTATCAACGCGTAGAGATAGTAGGAAATCGCCCCGAGGACGACGAGCCCGAGCATCACCAGCGCAAAGGCCTTCGTCACCGAGAGAAATCCATCCCACCAGAATCCGCGGTCGCCCATTGAAACCAAGACGACGAAAAGCCAGACAAGGCCCATCGAAAGCCCCAGCACCTTCAACACGGTGATCAGCACCGTCGGATTACGGTACAGGTTCAGTTCGTAGGTCCAGCGATAGACGCCATTTTTTTGTTTCACCATAGACGTCCTTCCGATGAGAAATTCACTTTCAGCAGTATTATACCACAATTCCGCAAGAGAATTGTGTAGCAATTGGTACTCGGTCAGTCAATACCGCTGGCGCGGTTTTGACCGACCTCGGCATCTGAGCATCTGAGCAAAAGTGCATCTGAGCATTTTCGAATGGTCGAGTCCGAAGCCGCAGTCGACCTTCAGATGTTTCCCATCGACAGAAAG
>JAZQPI010000051.1:0-6942 GCA_045628545.1 Kiritimatiellia bacterium | reverse complement strand
GCGAATTTGAAAATCAGGACACTCCGCAGATCGCCTCAATGATGCGTACCGGCAAGCCCGCTCGGCTTTCAGACGGGCGGCATAGGCGGACGACAGGGACGCGCTTCAACAAGCGCTCTCACTTTTTTGTCATACACCCTTTGTAATCCGTGCTCGAAATTGCTGTTGCTTTTCAAAACGCGGATTTGCTATAATCTCTCATACCCTTGAACTGCTCCCGGGGAGTAGGAAATTCGGGCTGTTGTTAACTGACCTCATCGGTGGTGATTAAATGGCAAGAACTGTACCTGCGGGAGCAGGTGACCTCGTAAAGGCGCGGCAGAGATGCACGCCGCTCGCGGATGCGCTCGATCAGCAGCGCATCAACCGTCTGGCGCACTTCGACGTGCCCGCCCACAAGAGCGGCCGCGGCAATCCCGAACTGACCGAATACCTCGGCGCGACGGCGCTGGCGATGGACGTCAACTCCATGAAGCCGCTCGACAACCTCGGGCATCCCGTCTCGGTCATCAAGGAGGCCCAGCAGCTCGCCGCGGAGGCGTTCGGCGCGGACGACGCGTTCTTCATGGTCAACGGCACGACTTCGGCCGTGCAGGCGATGATCATGGCGACGTGTTCGGCCGGCGACGAGATCATCCTGCCGCGCAACGTCCACCGCAGCGCCATCAACGCGCTCGTCGTCTGCGGCGCGATCCCCGTCTACATCAACCCGGGGACTGACCGCCGGCTCGGCATTCCGCTCGGCATGAGCATCGCGGACGTGCGGCGCGCGGTCGCCGAGCATCCGTCCGCCAAGGCGATCCTCGTCAACAACCCGACGTACTACGGCATCTGCTCGAACCTCGAGGAGATCGTCCGGATCGCCCACGCGGCGGGCATGCGGGTGCTGGCGGACGAGGCTCACGGCACGCACTTCTACTTTCACGAGGACCTCCCCGTCTCGGCCATGGCGGCCGGCTGCGACATGGCGGCCGCGTCGATCCACAAGACCGGCGGCTCGCTGACGCAGAGCTCGATCCTGCTGACGCGCAGGCCGGTGAACCCCGACTACGTGCGGCAGGTCATCACGCTCACGCAGTCCACCTCGGCCTCCTACCTGCTGCTCACCTCGCTCGACATCGCGCGCCGGAACCTGTTCTTCCGCGGACGCGAGATGTACCAGAAGACGATGGACTTCGCCGACTACGCCCGCGAGGAGATCAACGAGCTGGGCGGCTATTACGCCTTCGGCACCGAGCTGGTCAACGGCGACACGGCGTTCGCCTTCGACCGCACGAAGCTTTCGGTCCACACGCGCGACATCGGGCTCGCCGGCATCGAGGTCTACGATCACCTGCGCGACGACTACGGCATCCAGATCGAATTCGGCGACATCGGCAACCTGCTGGCGATCATCTCGTGCGGCGACCGCCGTATGGACATCGAGCGGCTCATTTCCGCGCTGGAGGAGATCAAGCGCCTGCGCGAGAAGAGCCCGATCGGGCTCTTCGACCACGAGTACATCGACCCGGAGATCGTGCTGCCGCCGCAGAAGGCGTTCTACTCCAAGAAGCGCCGCGTGGCCTTGCGCGAGTCGACCGGGCTGATCGCCGGCGAGTTCGTCATGAGCTATCCGCCCGGCATCCCGATCGTCGCGCCGGGCGAGCGCATCACCCCCGACATTCTCGAGCACATCCTCTTCGCCAAGGAAAAGGGCTGCTTCATGACGGGTACCGAGGACATGAACCTCGAGTACATCAACGTGGTGTGCTGAGGAAGACGGGATGATTCTCCGTCGCCGAGACCGAGACCTCCTTCGATTCGACTGGATCGGACTTGAGGGCGTGCGCATTGTCTCCGTCAACGAGCAGGAGAAGCGGTTCCTGCCGCCGCGGGTGAAATTTGGTATAATGTCACTACTCACGATTTCCAGTTTTTGACCTTTATGCAAACAGAACTCTGGTATACCGACGAACACACGAAGGACGTGCGCTTTTCGATGAAGACGATCGAGCAGATCGCCTCCAAGAAGAGCGCCGTCCAGCAGATCGACATCCTCGACACGCCCGCCTATGGACGCGTCCTCGTCCTTGACGGCGGTCTGATGATCACCGAGAAGGACGAGTTCATCTACCACGAGATGCTCGCCCACGTGCCGATGGCCGTCCATCCGCACGTGCGCAACGTCCTGGTGATCGGCGGCGGCGACGGCGGGACCGTCCGCGAGCTCACGAAGTACCGTTCGATCGAATCCATCGACCTCGTCGAGGTCGACAAGGACGTCGTCCTGCTGGCGAAGAAGTACCTTCCCTTCACCTCGTCGAAGCTGAAGGACCGCCGCGTCAGCGTCTGGTTCGAGGAGGGGCTGCGCTATGTGCGCGGCAAGAAGGCGGAGTACGACCTCATCATCGTCGACTCCTCCGATCCGTACGGACCGGCCGAGGGGCTGTTCACGCGCGAGTTCTACGGGACGTGCTACAAGGCGCTCCGCGACGACGGCATCCTCATCAACCAGCACGAGAGCCCGTTCTACGCGGCCCACCAGAAGTCCGTGCGCGACGCGCACCGGCACATCGCGTCCGAGTTCCCGGTCTCGACGGTCTATCAGGGCCACATCCCGAGCTATCCGTCGGGCCATTGGCTCTTCGGCTTCGCCTCCAAGCGGTACAACCCGATCGCCGACCTCGACGAGCGCCGCTGGAACCGGCTCAAGATCCGCACCCGCTACTACAACACGGCGCTCCACCGCGGCGCGTTCGCTTTGCCGAACTACGTGCTGGACATTCTCAAGGACGAGGAGACGTGCGTGAAATGAAGCCCCAGGCCAATCAGTTCATCGGCTGCGACAAGCCCTATCGGACGGCGAAGGTCGTCGTCTTCGGAGCGCCGTACGATTCGACGACGTCGTTCCGTCCGGGGACGCGCTTCGGACCGGCCGCGATGCGCATGGAGAGCTTCGGCATCGAGACCTATTCGCCGCTTCAGGACCGCGATCTCGACGAGGACGCGCGGGTCTTCGATGCCGGCGACGTCGAACTGCCGTTCGGCGCGCCCGAGCCCGCCCTTGCGATGATCGAGGCGCGCGCGGCGGAGATCCTGGCGGACGGCAAGCTCCCGTTCCTCCTCGGCGGCGAGCATCTCGTCACGCTCGGCGCGTTCCGCGCGGTGCGCAAGCGTTTCCCGAAGGTCGTCGTCCTGCATTTCGACGCGCACGCCGACCTGCGGAAGGACTACCTCGGCAATCCGCTCTCGCACGCCTGCGTCCTGCGGCGCTGCCACGACCTCGTCGGGGACGGGCGCATCTTCCAGTTCGGCATCCGCTCCGGGACGCGCGAGGAATTCCGGTTCATGAAGGACGGCCACGTGACGACCGAGCCGTTCGCCGACACGACGCTGGAGGCGGTAGTGAACGCGCTGCCGCAGCAGACTCCGGTCTACCTGACGATCGACATGGACGTCCTCGATCCGTCCGAGTTCCCGGGGACGGGAACGCAGGAGGCGGGAGGATTTTCGTACGGGCAGCTGGTGCGCGACGTCCGGCTCATCTGCGGACGGCTGAATGTCGTCGCGATGGACAACGTGGAGCTCAATCCCGGACTGGATCCGACCGGCCGTTCGACGGCGCTCGCCTGCAAGTTCCTGCGCGAATGCCTGCTGGCGCTCCGTCCCGGCGAGAAAGGCCGCGGCGCGTGAGCGAACGGCTGTCGAGCCGCCTGGGCTTCATCCTGCTGTCCGCGGGCTGCGCGATCGGCATCGGCAACGTCTGGCGTTTCCCCTATGTCACCGGACAGTCCGGCGGCGGAGGATTCGTGCTGCTTTACCTTTTCTTTCTGGCGATCCTCGGTATTCCGGTGCTGGTGATGGAGTTCGCGGTCGGCCGCGCCGCGCGGAGGTCGATCGCGAAGGCGCATTCGGTGCTGACGCCGGACCGCGCTCTCTGGCGGGCGCATGGCGTGGCGGGACTGGTCGGGAACATGCTGCTGATGATGTTCTACACGACGGTCAGCGGCTGGATGGCGCTGTATTTCCTCAAGACCGCCGGCGGCGATTTCGCGGGACTCGGCCCTGCGGCGATTAAGGCGGCCTTCGACGCGCTGCTGGCCGATCCGGTCCGGCAGCTGGCCGCCATGGCCGGCGTCTGCGCGGGTTCGGCCGCTGTCTGCGCGTTCGGCCTGCGGAACGGACTGGAGCGCGTGACGAAGGTCATGATGCTCGCGCTCATGCTGCTGATCGCGGTTCTGGCCGCGAACAGCCTGCTGCAGGACGGGGCGGAGGCGGGGCTTCGCTTTTACCTCGTTCCGGATTTTGCGCGGATGCGGTCCGTCGGATTGCCGACCGTCGTCGCGAACGCGATGTGCCAGGCGTTTTTCACGCTGTCGCTCGGCATCGGGGCGATGACGATTTTCGGCAGCTATATCGGCAAGGAGCGGTCGCTGGTCGGCGAGGCGGTGAACGTCGCGGTCCTGGACACGGTCGTCGCGATTTGCGCGGGGCTGATCGTCATTCCCGCGTGTTTCGCCTACGGCATCCGTCCCGACCAGGGGCCTGGCCTCATCTTCGTCACCCTGCCCAACGTCTTCGGGCACATGCCGTGCGGACGGCTCTGGGGTTCGCTCTTCTTCCTTTTTATGGGCATCGCGGCGATTTCGACCGTGCTGGCGGTGTTCGAGAACATCATCGCCTGCGTGCGCGACTACACGGGCTGGGGACGGGGCGTGACCGCGGCGCTCGTGGGTGGCGGCATTGCGGCGCTGTCCGTGCCCTGCGTCCTCGGGTTCAATGTCTGGTCCTCGTTCCGTCCGTTCGGCGGGGGGTCGACGATTCTCGATCTCGAGGACTTTCTCGTGAGCGACATCCTGCTGCCGCTCGGATCGCTGGCGTTCGCGTTCTACTGCTGTCACCGGTTCGGCTGGGGATGGGAGAAGTTCCGCGCCGAGGTCAACGCGGGCGCGGGGTTGAAATTGGCGAACGCGCTCCGTCCCTATTGCGCGTACGTGCTGCCGCTCGTCATCCTGACGCTCTTTGTCGTGGGCCTTTTCCGTCGTTTTGGGTAAGGTCGGCGGCGGGTGCGATTTTCTTAAGTGACATCTGATTGGCCCTTGGGTGGATTTCCATTGGGAGAAAATCGCACCCAGGGGTTAGGGATTAGGCCGCCGCTTCCAGAAAAAATCGCACCCTTTTCAACCTTTCAACCTTTTGGTAGAATAAGAGTATGTCAGAATACGAGTCTGCAAGAAAGGAATGAACACATGAGCATTTTCAAGGCCTATGACGTCCGCGGCGTTTACGGGCAGGACCTGGTTGACGGCGACTTTTACAAGATCGCGCGCGGGTACGCGCAGTTCTGCGGCTTCAAGCCCGGCGCACGGGTCGTCGTGGCGCGGGACTGCCGGAAGTCCTCCGACGCGCTCTTCCAGGCGTTTGCCAAGGGGTTGACCGACGAGGGCGTGGACGTGATCGACATCGGGCTCGCCTCGACGCCGATGAGCTATTTCGCCAACGCCTCGCTGAAGGCGGACGGTTCGGTCATGATCACCGCCTCGCACAACACGAAGGAGTGGAACGGTTGCAAGCTCTGCAAGGCCAACGCGGTGCCGATCTCCGGCGCGACGGGCATCAAGGACATCGAGCGCCTCTGCGCCGCGATGACCGGCGGCGAGCCGCCTAAAGGCGCCGGGAAGGTCGTGCGCGAGGACGTGTCGGCCGCTTACGCCGAGCATGTCAAAAAGTTCGCGCACCTCCGGCGTCCGCTGCATCTGGCGCTGGACTTCGCCAACGGCATGGGCATCGCCGAGTCCGTCGCGTTCCGCGATTCGATGATCACCTACGACGCGCTTTACGGCGAGTATGACGGCGACTTCCCGAACCACGACGCGAACCCGCTGCACCGCGAGACGCTCAAGGACCTCCAGTCCCTTATGCGCGCCAATCCCGGCAAGTACGCCTTCGGCGTCGCCTACGACGGCGACGCGGACCGAGCGGGCTTCCTGGACGAAACGGGCGAGATCATCCCGATGGACTTCATCACGGCGCTCATCTCCCAGGACCTCCTGGCGACGAATCCGGGCGCGGCCTGCTTCTACGACCTCCGCTCGACGAAGGTGTGCGAAGAGGTGATCGCCGCCGCGGGCGGCAAGCCGATGATGAGCCGCGTCGGCCACAGCTTCATCAAGGAGCAGATGCGCCAGAACGACGCGATTTTCGCGGGCGAGCTTTCGGGCCACTACTACTTCAAGGCCAACTCGACGGCCGAGTCCAGCTCGATGGCGACCTACGCGCTCGCAAACATCGTCTCCGCGAGCGACAAGCCGCTCTCCGCGCTGATCGCGCCGCTCAAGAAATACTCCCAGTCCGGCGAGATCAACACGAAGACCGTCACGCCGCCGGCGGAAATCCTCGCGAAGATCAAGGCGACGTACGCGGCGAGGGCGAAGGTCTTCGAGCTCGACGGCGTCTCCGTCGACGCCTGGGAGTCGGAAGGCTACTGGGCGAACGTCCGCATGTCCAACACCGGGCCGCTCGTCCGCCTCAATCTCGAAGGCAAGACCCAGTCCATCATGGAGGAAAAACGCGATGAATTTCTCGCTCTCATCCGCGCTTAAGTGCGCATGCCCCGTCCTGTTCGCCGCCCTGCTCGGCTGCTCGGAAAGCGACGGCACGGCGGAACTCGCGGCCGGCCGGGAGGCCTATGAGCTTCAGGACCTGAAGAAGGCCGAACGGCTGTTCGAGGAGAGTCTGGCCGCGTCGCCGGACGACGTCGACCGCATTCTCTACCTCGCGCGCGTGGAGCGCGACCTCGGAGAAAGGCGGATCGTAGCCATGTCGGTCTGTGGGCCAAGGAGTTGTCCACCAAATTTGTCTTCCTAAGCCCGCTTGGCCTCCGACTTCCTGAAGAAGGCCGAACGGCTGTTCGAGGAGAGTCTGGCCGCGTCGCCGGACGACGTCGACCGCATTCTCTACCTC
>JAZQPI010000050.1:0-32617 GCA_045628545.1 Kiritimatiellia bacterium | reverse complement strand
AAAGACACGGAGCTTCGCGCGTTAATCCGTGTTCTTCGCCCACAGGGCGAATTTCAGTGACGCGGGGAAGCCGAAAACCGAAGGTTGATGTTGGCGCGAGTGTCAGCGGCCGAGCTTGCTCGGGTCCGCTGACACTCGCACCGGCATCAATCGCCCGTCAGGGCGATTCGGCTTACACCCGCGTTTCCGTGCTTTCCGTGTCAAACCTACGCCGTACGGCATCGGTGCCGCATAAAACTTTCGTTGCACCCGTAAACCTGTGAGAACGTCCAGCCGTGTTGGGGTGCAACTGCAAACTGGGAGATCGACCTGACAGCCAGAGAATCCGGTCTTTCTGGAACCCCTCAAACCTCTCTCTTAGGCATTGGCGGCTTTCGCCGCGGCGATGACCTGGTCCTGCAGCGGCGCGAGTCCGCAATAAAGCGGCAGACGTACGAGACAGTCCGCATAACGGTCGCAATTCGGCAGCTCGGGAATCGCCGGCGCCGCCGACGGACGGTGCGTCTGGACGTACTTCCGGAAGAACTCCGAAGTGTGCAGCGGCAGGTAATGGAAGACGCAGAGGATGTCCTGCTCGCGCATCTTCGCGATAAAGGCCGTCCGCGCCTCCAGCGAAGGAAAGACCCGGTAGTACATGTGCGCGTTGTTCGTCGCGTAATCCGGAATGAAAGGCCGGCCGAAAACCGCGGCGTAGCGCTCCCAAAGCCGCTTGCGCTCCGTCTGGATCTCGTCCAGATGCTCGAGCTGGGCCCAGAGGAAGGCGGAGACGATCTCCGTCGGCAGAAAGGAGCTGCCCGTATCGACCCAGCCGTACTTGTTCACCTCGCCCCGGAAGAACTCCGCCCGGTTCGTGCCCTTCTCCCAGATGATCTCGGCACGGCGGACGAAGCGCTCGTCGTTGACGACCAGCAGCCCGCCTTCGCCGGAAATGATGTTCTTCGTCTCATGAAAGCTGAAGCACGCCAGATGCCCGATCGAACCGAGCGGACGCCCCTTGTAGCGCGAGTCGATCGCCTGGGCCGCGTCCTCGACCACAAGGAGGTTGCGGCGCGCGGCCAGCTCCATGACCGCGTCCATGTCGCAGGCGACGCCGGCGTAATGAACGACGACGATCACCCGCGTGCGCGGCGTGACGAGCGCCTCCAGCTTCGCCACGTCGACGCACGGCTCGTCCGCCTTGCTGTCGGCGAAGACAAGCGTCGCCCCCTGGCGGACAAACGCCAGCGCCGAGGAGACGAACGTGTAGGACGGCACGATCACCTCGTCGCCGGGGCCGACCTCAGTCAGGATCGCCGCCATTTCCAGCGCGTCGGTGCACGAGGTCGTGAGCAGGCACTTGCCGAAGCCGTAGCGCCGCTCGAAAAACTCCTGGCAGCGGTGCGTGAACTCGCCGTTCCCGGAAATCTTGCCGTCGGCTACAGCCTGACGGATGTACTCCGTCTCCTTGCCGGTCAGGTACGGTCGGTTAAAGTGAATCATTTCAATCCTCCCTCCATCTGCGGTGAATCCAGAGGTACTGCTCGGGATATTTGCGAATCGCCTCCTCCAGGCGGTCGTTCAAAAGCTGCGTGCAGCGGTCACGGTCGTCGGTCTTCGCGAACCTCAGCGGCGAACCGCACACCACGCGGTAGCGGTAAGGCGCGATCCGCACGAACGAGCCGACGATTATCGGCAAACCGGTACGCATCGCCAGACGCGTCGCTGACGTGAAGGTGCGCGCAGGTCGGCCGAAAAACTTCAGCAAGGCGCCGCCGTAGGTGTACTGGTCCATCAGAATCGCCAGCGCCGCCCGCTCGGCCTGCCAGCTGCGGATGACCTCTGGCGTGAAGCCGCGGTTCTTGTCGATGATCTTCACGGGACCGCGGAAATGGTGGTTCTTCATCCAGCTGGCGAGCAGCCGGCTGTCCATCACGCGCGCGACGGCGTACATCGGCCGCGAAAGCGAAAGGACGTTCGTCGCCGCCTCCCAGACGCCGTGATGGGACGTCACGAGCAGAACCGGCGTGTCGGGCGAGTCCAGAAGCAGCCGCACCGCCTCCGGATCGGCCTCGCTCGTCACGTCCAGGTGCTCGCGCCAGTTTTCGGCGTTGACGACCCGAGGGACGAACAGCGCCTCCGCGACATGGCCGGCGAAATGGCCGAAGGACTCGCGGGCGATCCGCCGCGCCTCCTTCTCGTCCGCCGCGACGCCGCCGCGCAGCAGGTTCTCGACGGCGATGCGCCGCCGCTTGCGGAAAAGCGGCCAGACGAACTTGGCGAGTCCCGCCCCTATGTCGTACGCGTGCATCGTCCTCCGGCCGCCGTCCTCACTCGAAGCGGACCGTCGCCGCCCGTCCGTGGCCGTCAAGGCCCTCCACCGCGGCGAACGCCTCGATCGTCGCCTTCGTCTCGCGCAGGTCCGCCTCGGTAAAGGCGACGAAGCTGTGACGGCGGCGGAAGTCGTCCGGCGTGAGGCCGTTGAACATGTTCGCCGCGCCGCCGGTCGGCAGCACGTGGCCCGGCCCCGGGACGAAGCCGCCGCCCGACTCGGGCGTCCAGGGTCCGGCGAAGACCGCGCCCGCGCTCCGGACGCCGCGCATGACCTTGAGCGCGTCCTTCGTCATGATCTCGAAATGTTCGGGCGCGAAGTCGTTCACTACCTCCAGCCCCGCCGCGACGGACTTCGCCACCACGACGAGGATTCCGTCCCGGTCGATGACGCGCTGCACCAGCGCCTTGCGCGACAGGGTCTCGGTCTGACGGAGCACCTCGGCGCGGATCTCCTCCGCCAGCTTCTTCGAGGTGCAGACGCAGAGCGACTTCTCCCAGCCGCTGCCGTGCTCGGCCTGGCTCAGGAGGTCCGCGGCGATCCAGCGCACGTCGACGCTGCCGTCCGTCAGCACGGCGATCTCGCTCGGACCGGCCACCTGGTCGATCGCGACATAGCCGTAGACCTGGCGTTTCGCCGCGGTCACGAAGGCGTTGCCCGGACCGGCGATCTTCTGGACCTTGCGGCACGTCTTCGTGCCGAACGCCATCATGCCGACCGCCTGAATGCCGCCGACGCGGTAGATCTCGGTCGCGCCCGCGAGCTTCAGCGCATAAAGCAGGACGGGGTTCACCTCGCCCGTACGGCCGGCGGGCGTGCAGGCGACGATCTCCTTCACGCCCGCGGCTTTCGCGAGCGTGACGGTCATGATCGAGGTCGACGCGAGCGGAGCCGTGCCGCCCGGGACATAGACGCCCACGCGGTCCATCGGCGAATAGAACTCGCCGAGCTTGCCGCCGCGCGGCGAGGGCATCGACCAGGGCTGGCGCAGCGACGCCTTCGAAAAGCGCATCACGCGCCGGTGCGCGTCCTTCACCGCCCGCAGCAGCTTCGCGTCAATGCCGCGCTCGCTCACCGCGCCGAGGTCGATGCGCAAGGCCGCAGCCCGCCGCACCGCGAACCCCTCGAACTTCGCGACCGCCTCCATCACCGCGGCGTCGCCGCGCCGGCGGATCTCCGCCAGCGTCGCCGCGGCGGCCTTCTCGGCCTCCTCCGGAAACGCCGGCCGCGCGTTGAACGCCGCGATCCTGCGGTCTCCCGCCTCGACAATCCTGATCATCTTCTTCGTCTACCTTTCCCCGATAAAGCACTTGACCGACGCCTCGACGCTCGGCTCGCCCTTCTCCGTCCCCTGTCCGTTCAGATAGCCGCGCAGACGGTAGATGCCGAGCGGACGGCGCTCGCGCACGATCTCCACGACCGTCACCAGCTTGTCGCCCGGCGCGAACGGCTGGCGGAAGCGCACCTCGTCGATCGCCGCCAGCACGAACTTCGCCTGGCCCGCGATCACCTTGCGCGCCGTCACGCCGCAGCCGGCGACCTGGCTCATCGCCTCCACCAGCACCACGCCGGGGACGATCGGAAAGCCCGGGAAGTGCCCCTTGAAGAAGTCGTTCTTCTCGACTGTGAAAGTGTACTCGCCCACCGCGCCAGTCTCGTCCGCCGAAAGCAGCCGGTCGACGAACAGAAACGGCGGCCGGTGCGGCAGCAGCTCCTCTCCCGTCAGGTTGTAAGCGTTCTTGAACACAGGCAGTTCCATTTAGGCCCCCTTCCCCTTATGCGCGATCGGCTTCCACCGCCGCGTCGGAAAGACGAGCGTGTAGAGAACCGAAGCCGACAGTATCAGCGAAAACAACGGAAACGTCACGACCGCGATCCAGCCGGGGCTGCGCTTGCGCGACGAGAGCGCGACAGCGGCGACGGCCGTAAACCAGCCCATCACGAACACGAAGCCGAAAATGCCGACGAAGAAGAGGAAGGCCGTGCGCAGATCGCCGCCGTTGGCCGCCTTCCACGCGAAGGCGACGGCGTTGAAAAGATGGATGAACGCCACCGACACGCCGATGACGATCGCGAAAAAGCTGTCGAACAGCCGGAACGACGGATGGCAGGCCATCGTCTTGAGCCAGGACCAGACGTAGCGGAAGAGCACCTGCCAGCCGCCGGTCGCCCAGCGCCGCAGCTGCCGCCACATGGCGTACGGCGTCTCCGGCTGCTCGTCGGCGTATTCGGCCTCGGGCACGTAGGCGATGCGACGGCCGGCCAGATTGTGCTGCACGGTGAACTCGACGTCCTCGACCATCGTCGTCGTGCGCCAGCCCGCCGGACCGAGCGCGGAGAGGAGAAAGGCGAAGCCCGTCCCCGTCAGCTTGCCCGAAAGCCCGAGGTTCGTCCGCACCCGGTTCGAAAGCTCGTTCATCATGTCCCAGTAGACCGTGTACCAGCCCGGGATCACGTTGACGCGGGGGTTCGTCGAATGACGCCGCCCCGTCACCGCCGTCTCGCCGTCCATGAGCGCGTCGTTCACCGCCTCGAACCAGCAGTCCGAAACGACATTGTCGGCGTCGAAGACCGCCACGGCGTCGTAGCGGCCCTCGCGGACGACCCGTTCGACCCCCCACGAGAGGACGTCGCCCTTGCCCGCCGACGGCGTGCGCTTCTCCCAGACCGTCGCGCCGGCCGCGCGCGCGCGCTCCGCCGTCGCGTCCGTGCAGTTGTCCGCCAGCACGATGACCTCGCACTTGTCAGCCGGATAGCGCGCCATCCGCACGCTCTTCACCGGCAGCCGGATCACGCTCTCCTCGTTGCGCGCGCAGACGAGCACCGCGAAACGGAGCGTCGGCGGCCGCCGGGGGTGCCTCTTCGCCGACCGCAGCAGCCCCAAGACCATCACGAACGTCGACCAGAAGAAGACGACGCTCAGGGCGATGCAGATCGTATCGAGGAGAGTGTTCAACTCAGGCTTTCTTCAACACCAGGATGCCGTTGTGGCCGCCGAAGCCGAGCGAGCTCGAAAGCGCCACGCGGATTTCCCGCGCCACGCCATGGTTCGGAGTATAGTTCAAGTCGAGCGGGGTCTCGCCCTTCTCCACATTCACGTCAAGGTCGGGCTTCTCGTAGTTGATCGTCGGCGGCACGAAGCCGTCGCGGATCGCGAGCGCCGTGATCGCCGCCTCCAACGCGCCGGTTCCGCCGAGGAGGTGGCCGTGCATCGACTTCGTGGAGGAGATGTTGATCGCCTTCGCGCCTTCTTCTCCGAAGACGGTCTTGAAGGCCTTCGTCTCCATCTGGTCGTTAAGGTGCGTCGAGGTGCCGTGCGCGTTGATGTAGTCCACCGTCGAAAGGTCCGTCACGCCCGCGTCCGCGAGCGCGATGCGGATCGCCTTCACGGCCCCGTCGCCGCTCGGATCCGGCGCCGTGATGTGGAAGGCGTCGCACGTCGCGCCGTAGCCGGCCAGTTCGGCGTAGACCTTCGCGCCGCGCTGCCGCGCGTGCTCTTCGCTTTCGAGAATCAGCACCGCCGCGCCGTCGCCCATGACGAAGCCGTCGCGGTCTGCGTTGAACGGACGGCAGGCGCGGGCGGGCTCGGCGTTGAAGCCGGTCGACAGCGCCTTCATCTTCATGAAGCCGCCGACGCAGAACTCGGTCACGCAGGCCTCGGTGCCGCCTGCGATCATCACGTCGGCGCGGCCGGCGCGGATCATGTCCAGCGCGAACCCGAGCGCGTCCGTCGAACTCGCGCAGGCCGTCGAAACCACTTGCGCGGGACCCTTCGCGCCGAGGGCGATCGCGACATTGCCCGCGGCCTCGTTCGTGATCAGCTCCGGAACCGCCAGCGGCGAAAGGCGGTCGGGGCCGCGGTCGAAGAGCGTCTTGTAGTTCTCGCCCGTCACCTCGATGCCGCCGATGCCCGTGCCGAAAAGGACGCCTGTGCGGTCCATGTCGGGACGCGCCGCCGCGTCCTCCGCCTTCGGCGAAAAGCCCGCGTCCTTCCACGCCTCGACGGCCGCAGCCACCGCGTACTGCGAGAAGAGCGCCATGTGACGCATCGCGCGGCGGTCCACCAGGTTGTTTTCAAGCGCATACTTCTCGAAGTCCTTCACCTGCCCGGCCACCTGGCAGGTGCACCGGCTCGGGTCAAAGCGGTCGATCCGCGTCACGCCCGGCGTACCGGCCCGGAGCGAAGCCCAAGCCGCCTCCTTGCCGTTGCCGTTCGCGCACAACATCCCGATGCCGGTGATCAAAACCTTCTTCATCTTCGACTCCCCCGTTTTAGGTGTCCAAACACGGCCGCGTCCGACCTCGGATGCGGTCATAATATTATATCAAAAATTACGGTAACAGTGCCGAACGTGGAAGCGCGCTATTTTTGCCGCGCCTACGCCGCAATTGAGAAACGCCCACTCCAACCATCCCGTCGGCGTCTTGCCGACGGAACGGCGAGAAAAACGGTCAAGCAGGAAAGTGCAAGTGCGACATGGCTGCCGTTCTCTCATTTCCGCATTTTCACACTAGCGCCGTCCGCTTTTGTGTCCGCGCCCGAGGGGGCGCAAAACCTGACCTCACACTTTTGTCGTACTTTCCATAATCGTCCGACAGCCGAAAAATTACGCGAAGCCGAGGACGTCGCGCATGGAATAAATTCCGGCCGGACGCCCTTTCGCCCACGCCAGCGCCCGGAGCGCTCCCGCCGCGAACGCCTCGCGGCTCTGGGCCTTGTGCGTCAGCTCGACGCGCTCGACGTCGCCCGCGAACATCACCGTGTGGTCGCCGACCACCGATCCGCCGCGAAGCGCGTGAACGGCGATCTCGCCGACCGGCCGCTCGCCGATGTCGCCATGGCGTCCGTAGACAAACTCCTCCGACCTCCCCCGGCCGGCCGCGGCAGCCTTCGCGAGCATGAGCGCAGTTCCGGACGGCGCGTCCTTCTTGTGGCGGTGGTGCATTTCCGTCACTTCGATGTCGTAGTCCGGACCGAGGACCGCCGCCGTCTTGCGCACGAGTTCGAGGAGCAGGTTGACGCCCAGCGAATAATTGCCGCTCTGGACAATCGGGATGCGCTTCGCCGCCGCCGCGACGGTCTGCTGCTCGTCCGCCGTAAGTCCGGTCGTGCCGATCACATAGGCGATCCCCTGCTCCGCCGCGCGCGTCACCGCCGCCGGAACCGCCGCATGGTAGGAGAAGTCGATCACGCCTTCGACGTCCGCCGACCACTCGCGATCGTAGCCCTCGGCCACGTCGACCTTCGAAACGACCTCGAGCTCGCTCCCCTCGGCCAAAGCGCACAGCATCTTGCCCATACGCCCGGCCGCTCCGACGATTGCCACCTTCATCTTCTTTTCGACTCCCTTCTCGTTATCCGTGCGCCAATAAGCGCCACGATCTTTCAGTTGCTCCGTCAAGTATACCAGTTTGCCGGCCCGGCGGTCAAGTCCCGTGGTCGGACGTCACGGAAACTTTTCAACCTTGCGCGACAGGCAGAACTTTGCTAAACTGATTTCTGCCGCGGCGAAAGAACGCCGCACGGAGAAAACAGAAATCGAAAGGACACCTTGATGCGCTTTACAGCTTTGCTGACGGCCGGACTCATCCTGACGGCCGCGGCCGCGACGGCGAAAGGCCGGACTGACCGCGTGCTGCGCGACGGCTGGACGGCCGACGGCACGCCCGTCGCGATCCCCCACTGCTGGAACGTCGAAGACGCCTGCGACGGCAAGGACGTCCCCGCGGGATGGCGCGCCAGCAAATCCGTCTCCAGTCCGAGCTACGAACGCAAGCGCGTGAACTATCGCCGCGCCCTGCCCGATCCGACACCGGGCCGCCGCCAGTTCATCCGCTTCGAAGGCGCTTCGGCCACGGCGACCGTCAAGGTCAACGGACAGACGCTCGGCACGCACAAGGGCGCCTTCACCGCCTTCGCCTTCGAACTGACCGCCCTCCTGCGTCCCGCCGGGAACACGCTCGAAGTCGAGGTGGACAACTTCGTCGACCGCGACCTTCCGCCGTGGGGCGGCGACTTCGTGATCTACGGCGGGCTCTATCGCGACGTGCATTTCATCGAAACCGACCCCGTCTGCATCGACTCGCTGACCGACGGTGCCGACAATATCGTCATCGACGCCGATCCGAAGACCGGCGACGTCATCGTCCGCGTAAAGGTGCTGGGCGGCACCAACGAGGTGCAGCGCTTCCATTTCGCCGAGCCGAAGCTCTGGTCGCCCGAAACCCCCACCCTGTACCGCCTCGCCGTCGAAGTCGCTCAGAACGGATCCTTCGACGCAATCACCGTCCCCTTCGGCTTCAGAACCGTCGAATTCCGTCCGGACGGCTTCTATCTCAACGGACGCAGACGGATGATGAAAGGCGTCAACCGCCATCAGGACCGGGAAGGCAAGGGCTGGGCGCTTTCCGCGCAGGACCACAGGGACGACTTCCGCCTCATCAAGAAGATGGGCGCCGACGCCGTGCGCTTCTGCCACTATCCGCACAGCTCCCTCGAATACGCGATCTGCGACGAGCTCGGACTGCTCGTCTGGGCCGAGCTTCCGAACGTGAACGGCGTGGAGCCGAGCGCGGCGTTTAAGGAGAACCTGTACGCCTGCGGACGCGAATTCGTCGCGCAGCAGCGCAACCACCCGTCGATCTTCACCTGGTCGATCTTCAACGAAATCGGCAACGACTTCTCGCCGGACGACCGCCAGACTGTCGCGGCGTTTCTGCGCGACTTCAACGCGGCGATCAAGGCGCTCGACCCCACGCGCCCGACATCGGCCGCGACCTGCAAGTTAGAACACGTGCTGGACGGGGAATGGCCCGATCCGTGGCCTGGCCTCAACGCCATCACGGACATCATCGCCTGGAACGTCTATCCGGGCTGGTATGTCGACACGCCCGAATCAATGGACTCGACGCTGAACGTGCGCCGTCTCGACACGCCTCACCTCGGCTCGATCGGCGTGAGCGAATACGGCTGCGGCGGCAGTGCCTTCCAGCACGGCGATCCGTTCACCCCCACGGTTCCGAACTCGCGGCTGCATCCGGACGATTACCAGGCCCGCTGCCACTGGAGCGTCTACCGACAGATGTCGGCTCGCGACGACCTCTGGGGCACCTTCGTGTGGAACATGTTCGACTTCGCCTCCGACGCGCGTCACGAAGGCGCGCACGACGGTCGGAACGACAAGGGTCTCGTCGAATTCGACCACCAGACGCTCAAGAGCAGCTACCACTTCTACCAGACGAACTGGACGAAGGAGCCGAAGCTCTACCTCGTCGGCTGGAACCGGACGGAAACGACGAACGCCGTCGCGAACGTGATGGGGTTTTGCAACGTCGGCGCAGTTCTGCTCACGGTCAACGGGAAAGCGGTCGGAGCCCAGGAACCCGACGCGGTCAAGACCGTCGTCTTCCGCAACGTTCAGCTGACGCCGGGGGCGAACGAGATTCGGCTCGAAGCGAACGGACTTTCCGCCGGCGCCGTCTGGAACCTGAAGTAAGCGTCAGGGCCCCGAACCAAAGGCCGACCAACTGTCGACGAAACGGAAGGAATGGCGAGCCGGCCTTCGAAGACGCGCCGGACAGGACCAGTCAGGGAGAGATCCGAAAACGCCACCCCGTCGAACTTACCGTCTACGACGAGTTCATCTCCGCGGAATGTCATCACCTTCACGGGGAAGGACAGCTCGTAATCACGCACTCCGATTACTGCGCTCGCGACGGACCCCGTTCCGCACGCCCCGCTCTCGGCTTCGACACCGCGCTCGTAAGTGCGAATCGCCACCTCGTCCGGCCGCCGGTAGACGACGAAGTCGACATTCGTCCCCTCCGGCGCATACGCCGCGTCATAACGGATGCGCCGCCCCTCGGCCGCCACGTCGACCGCGGCGAGATCCGCGACGGGGACGATCCGGTGCGGCACGCCGACGACGACGAAGCCCTTCCCGAATTTCCGCGGCGGAGGCATCGCCACACGGACGGTATGCGAGTCAACCACCAGTGCGCGCACATCCCCCGCAGCCGTCTCGAAAACCATGTCATCCGCCGTGGCCGCGCCGATTTCGCGGGCGAAAGCGGCGACGCAGCGCGCCCCGTTGCCGCACAAGTCCGCCTCCGAGCCGTCGGGATTGAAAAAGCGCATACGGAAATCACACCGCTCCGAACGCTGGACGAGAATCACGCCCTCGCAGCCCACGCCAAGTCGACGGTCTGCTATCACCCGGATCAAATCGACATCCGCAGTCGGGAAGGTGCTGCCGCGGTCGTCGATCAGGACGAAGTCGTTCCCCGCCCCGTGCATCTTCACGAAAGGAATCGTCCAGCTCACTCCCACCACCCCTTCGGCCGCGGCAATTCAGCTCCGCCGTTCAGTTCCACCAAGTCGGCGAGAACCCGAAGTGCCTCATCCAGCACGATGTCATCTTTCGCCTGGGCGTTACGCCTGCGCGTGACGCGCTCCTCTTTAGCCTCATCATCCTCGCCGTCGTCAAGTTCGCGCAACTCGCGATCGGCCACCATCATCTTGCGTCGGACACCGATTTCGAGCGGCACGACTTCCCGCTCAGAAATCTCCTTCATGCCCTTGACGTTTTTGATGTGCTTCTGATACTTTGCGTCGTTTCCAAGGCGGACGGACGACCGGCGGCGCAATTCCGGCAGGTAGGTATGAAGGTTCCAGCTTTGATCGTAGTCCGCCGGCTGGATCCGGCTGAACGGCAGGGCGTTCGGCAGTTTGTCCTCGCCGATGTCCAGCGAGTCCAGCAGGGACGGCAGACGGATATCCGCCTCCACGCCGGCGACCTGGGTGGAGCAGCCGTTGATGCGGTAGAAGCGGGCCGTCGTGATTTTCGTCGAGCCGTACTTGTCCGGGCCCATCCCGAGCACCGTCTGCACCGTTCCCTTGCCGTGCGTACGGCCGTCGCCGATGATGATGGCGCGGCCGACGTCCTGCAGATGGCCCGCGACGATTTCGGAGGCGCTGGCCGACGCGCGGTCGGTCAGCACGACCATCGGCCGCCGGAAGGCGACGGGATTGCCGGGCGGAATCGGCAGGCTGCCGGAAGAGCTGACGTCACGGATCTGGACCACCGGTCCGCCGTGGACGAAGAGTGCCGAAAGGAGCACCGCCTCGCGCAACGCGCCGCCGCCGTTTCCGCGCAAGTCAAGCACCAGTCCCTCCACGTCGGCGGAGTTGAAGTCCGCCAAATAGCGCGCCACGTCCTGAGAAGCGCTCCGATAGGCAGGGTCGCCAGGACGCTTGTCCATCGTGCCGTAGAAGCCGGGGAGGTGGACATAGCCCAGACGGCGCGAAACCCCGTTCAGCGTGACGCTCTCAACCCGACCGGTCGCCGCCTGATCCTCGAGACGGATCTCGTCCCGCACCAGTTCAACGATCTTGCGCACCGTTCCGGACGGATCGGACCGCGGCACGATCTGCAGCCGCACCCGCGTCCCCTTCGGCCCGCGGATTTTGCGAATCGACTTGTGCATCGGCTGCCACATGATGTCCTCGATCTCGGCCGACCCCTGTCCGACGCCGACGATCTTGTCCCCTTCCTTGATCCGGCCGTCGCGGTCCATCGGCCCGCCGGGCATGACCTCGTTAATCTTCAGCGCCCCGTCGTCCATCGACAGCACCGCTCCCACGCCGCAGAGCGTCAGGTTCATGTCCATGTCGAACTCCTCCTTCGAGGTCGGCGACATATAGTCCGTATGGGGGTCGTACGCATGGGCGAGCGACGAAAGGTAGTGTTGGAGGACGGACTCCTCGTCCGGCTCGGTGATGGCGATCGCGTACTGGCGGTATTTCTTGATGAGCGAAGCCTCTACGCTTTCGGGAGACCTCGCCTCGGCGTCCGCGAGCGGTTCCACCTTTGCTTCCGCATTGGTGGACGACAGCTTGCCGGCAGCGTCGAGCTCGCGGTTCAGACGCGCCATCAGCACCTCGTTCTTCATGCGCCGCCGCCAGTGTTCCTCGGCCGCCTCGCGCGTTTCCGGCCAGGGAGCGTCCTTGCGTTTGATGCGGTAGGACTCGTCCGTCGAGAAGTCCCAGTCGGCGCGGGAGAGCAGATTGGTGGCAAACCAAAGGCGTTCGCGAATCCGCTCAACGTAGAGGTTGAACACCTCGAAGCCAAAACTCACGTCCCCGCTGGACAATTCGTCATCAAGGGTCTTCTCGTGCGCGGCAAGGCGGTCGAGGTCCGACTTGAGGAATACCGAGTGATCGAAGTCGTAGAGAGTGACGAGATTCGTCCACGCCCGTTGGGAAATCTCGTCGTTCATCCGCTGTTGCAACACGTGGTAGCGCGGCAGCATGGCGCCGAGCCGCTGCGCGATCTTCCCGTAATATTGGCGCGGCTGCACCTCGCCTGCGGCCGACAGCGACATGACGAGCGCGACCGCAAAAGCCGCAGTCCTCGCCATCCAACCGGAAATCCGTTCTTTATTTGTCTTCATTCTCACTCTCAGTTTGCCATCAGCGCCGCCAGCCGATCCAGTTCAGCCATCGGCAGCACCTTTCTTCCGTGAACAAAGCTATGTGCCAGTTCGCTGGCGTTCATCACGACCACTCCGTCCAATTCGCAGCACCTCGACTGAAGCACGTTCGACGCAAAGGCCAGCACGGGCGTAACCATGCCGGTCCAGCCTCTGGCCGACAGCGTCGCGCGAACCAGGTCGGCCTCCCGCTGCACCTGCGCAATCGGATCGCGATCTGGTTCGCATCCATCCACCAGCAGTCGTCCGTCCTCGACGGAGACGGCTCCCGACCAGAACTTAGTCTCTACTGCGAACACACCGACCGGGCCGACCACGACATGATCGACCGGCACGCCGTCGGCAGGGAAGTCGTTGAAGACGTGGTAGGAGTCGGGCAGCATCGCCAGCAGACCTGCGACCTTTTCCTCGCCGCGCGCTCCTTTGAAGAACCGCTCTGTCTGCCGCCAGCCGTGCTGTAGCGCGATTCCGCAGCCGACCAGTGACAGAGCCACGCCAACCGCTCCGAGCCCGGGACTTTTGAAGAACCAGACGGCGAAGAAGAACCCTGTGGCGAAAACGCCAAGGAACAGCGGCCAAAGCCCCGTAATGACGCCCCTGACCCGCGCCCATTCGCCTGCGATGCCGTGTACTTTCGCCATGTCAGACCTGCCTTCCACCCTCCTGCTGCCACCGTCCGATGCGCTCGCAGAGAGAATCGACGTCCAATCCGTACTGGCGTTCGAGTTCATCAACCGAGCCGTGGGGAATGAACTCATCTGGCCATCCGAGCCGGAGGTCCGCACCGATCGCCTCGCCGAAGCCGCCGACGACAGTCCCGTTTTCGAGTGACACCACGCGAAGCCCACCGGTGCGCTGCTGCCGCAGCAATCCGGAGTCGAACGGCTTCAGGTAGCGGGCGTGGACGACCTCGCAGTTTCCAAGCCTGGCAGCCACTTCGCAGGCTTTCGCATACCAGTCACCGGTCACCCACATCGCCAGACGCACATCGCCAGACGCACCCGTTGGCTGCTGACGGCAAGGCGGCGCGACCCGGCCGCGCGGGTAGCGGATGGCGGTAGGCCCGCCGCGCTTGAGCGCCTCGCGGAGAAGGGCCTTCAGGTCTTCCTCGTCACGGGGTTGGCAGATGACGAGGTTGGGGAGGATTCGAAGCAGCGCCAGGTCGTAGAGGCCCTGATGGGTGGCGCCGTCGGCTCCGACGATCCCAGCCCGGTCAATGCAGAAGACAACCGGCAGATTCGCCAGGCAGACGTCGTGCAGAATCTGGTCGACGGCACGCTGCAAGAAGGTGGAATAGACCGCGACCACCGGACGCATCCCGCCGGCCGCCAGACCAGCCGCGCAGGACACCATGTGCTCCTCGGCGATGCCGACGTCGAAAAACCGGCCGGGGAATTCGGCGGCGAACGGCTCCAGCCCGGTGCCGTCCGTCATCGCCGCCGTCAGCGCGACGACCCGTCCGTCCAACCGCGCCAGTTCGCTGACGGCCGCGCCGAAGGCGTCCGACCAGGTCCGGTTAGCGCACGGGGCGGCTTCAAGCGTCGATTGCGCCGTCGGCGGATAGGCGAAGGGCCCGACGCCGTGCCAGCGCGTCGGCTCGCGCTCCGCCGGAGCGAAGCCGCGGCCCTTCCTGGTGACCGCGTGGATCAGGACCGGCCGCCGCTCGCCCTTCGCCACCGTGAGCGCGTCGCGCAGCGCGCCGAGGTCGTGTCCGTCGATTGGCCCCATGTAGTGGAACCCGAGCTGCTCGAAGAAGACGTTGCCGACGAACAGGGACTTGACGCGGCCCTTGAGGCGATGCCCCAAGCCGTAAAGCCAGCCGAGCCGAGCCGCCTGCAAGGCGCGTTTGGTGGCGTTTTTCACGCTGTTGTAGCGCACGCCCGACGTCCACCGTCCGAAAATCCGCGCCAGACTCCCAGCCGGCTTCGAAATCGCCATGTCGTTGTCGTTCAGGACGACGATCAGCCGGCGCGTGGCGCCGGCGCAGTGGTTCAGCGCCTCGAAACTGACGCCGTTGGCCATCGACGCGTCGCCGACGACTGCGACGACATGCTCGTCGCCGCCACGGCGGTCGCGCGCGGCAGCCAGTCCGACCGCGACCGAAAGCGCACTGCCCGCATGACCCGAAACCGCCGCGTCGCACGGCGACTCCGCGGGATTCGGAAAGCCCGAAAGCCCTCCCGCCCGGCGCAAGGTCGAAAAGCGGTCGGCGCGGCCGGTCAGGATCTTCCACGCATAGGCCTGATGCCCGACGTCCCAGACCACGCGGTCGATCTCGGGACGGAACACCTCGCAGAGCGCCATCGCGATCTCGACCGCGCCGAGCGAAGACGCCAGATGTCCGCCGTTACGGGAAACGGTCTCCAATATCTGCTCTCTGATTTCTCGCGCCGTCATTTTCGTTTCAGGACCAGCAGCGGAGTGGCGTTCTGCCCGAACGCCTCTTCGCGGAAGGCCAGCTCGTATTTCGACTTCAAGACGGACCAGTACGCCAGCTGGTCGCCCATCGGGCGTTCCGTGCAGGCGGGCGGTTCGATCGCGAACGTGTAGCCAGAAAGCGCCGCGACCGGGCAGTCCCCGCGCGCGAGCAGCTCCCGCCACTGGGCGTCGGTGAGGATGCTGAACGGCCCCATCTCCAGTCCGGCCGGAACGGTGCGGCGCGTCTCGACGGCGAGATAAAGGTCCTGCGTGAGCAGGGTCGTGCCGCCGGGATCGAGCGTCTCGATGCGCCGCGCCACGTCCCGCAGCTGCGCGAGTTCCGTCCGCGTCTTCTTCAGCGTCCAGAAGCGGTCCTGTCCGTTCGTCGTCCATTTCTCCAGGAGCGGACAGCCGAAGGCGGTGGCGAAGCAGAGTCCCAGCGAGAGCAGCGGCGCGGCCGCGCGCAGACCGGCCGCTTCCGCCGTCGCCTCTCCGCGGCCGACGAGCAGCGCGGCCGCCAGCGCGGCAAAACCGCCCATCAGCGGCACCTGATAGTCCTCGTAGGGGAACGGCGCGAGCATCTGCAGGACGAACACCGCCAGCAGCGCGAGCGCGAGGAGCCGTCCGACCGGATTCGCCGGCTCGTCGTCGCGGCGTGGCGTCTGCTGCCGCGCCCACGTGAACACGCCGAGTCCGAACACGATGAACGTCGGCAGATACCAGCGCACCAGCCGACTCAAGCTGCCGACGGTCCAGACGAGGTCGAACCCGCTGCGGGCCGCGTGATACCGCTGCGCCGCCAGCAGACCGTCCCGCGCGGCGGGGATGAGCAGGAACGGACCGTAAACCGCCGCGAGACCCAGCGCACCGCCCAGACCGAACCACAAGAAGTCCCACCGCCGGCGGCGGAAGTCGATCAAGAGCCCGAAACCGACGACGGCCAGCGCGGCTCCGAGACTGATGCGCGCACCGGCCGCGAACGCCAGCGCTCCGCCGGCCGCGGCCAGCAGCACGGCGCGGAGCCGCGCGAAAGGAAAGCCCTCCCGCTCGACCTGCGCCAGCAGACAGAAGCCGAGCAACAGGAAAAGCGACGCGAGCGCATAGGTCTTGGGAATCGCCAGATAGTAGAGATGATAGAGGTTGCACCCCTGGAGCATAAACGCCAGCAGCGTCACCTCGCCGCGGCGGTCGCGGGGGACGAGCGCCCGCGCCAGCAGCACGGCGCAGACCAGTCCCAGCGTGCCGAGGGCCAGGGTCACGAGCCGCGCCCCGAGCAGCCCCCATGACTCCCACGACCAGGCAAGGACGGAGTAGACCACCGGCAGCAGCGGCCCCTGGGTGTAGAAGAAGTCGCGGTACGGGACGGCGCCGCCCTTCACCAGACTCGCGGCATAAAGATACCAGCCCTCGTCCTGGTTGAGCCCGCCCATCCAGACCGCAGCCGCGCCGAGGACGAGAAAGGCGAAAACCGCCAGGCTCCAGCACGTGCGCTTCATCCGATCTCCAGCGACGGGCTGACGTCCAGCGACATCGCGTCCTCCATGTGATTGCGGCGGTAGAAGGCGAGGCCGGCGATCATCGCGCCGTTGTCGCCGCAATACTTCGGCTTGGCCAAGAGCAGCGGCACGCCCGCCTCCCGGCAGACGCCGGCGAGCACCGCGCGGAGCCGCGAATTGAGCGAAACTCCGCCGCCGACGATGAACGCGCGGTAATCGCGGCGGCGCAGCGCCGTGCGCGCCCGGTCCGCCACCGCCTGGATGATGGCCTCCTGATAGCTCGTCACGACCCGGTCAAGGTCGCCGCCAGTCGCCTCAGGATGCTGCTGGACGTAGCGCAGGAGTGCGGTCTTGAGTCCCGAAAAGCTCACGCACAGTTCGGCCGGGAGCCCCGCGGGCGCCGTCACGCCGTCGCGGGGACGCCCTTTCGGGAACGCGACGAGGCCGTCAGCCCCCTTTGCCTCCAGATACGCGCGGGCGATGCGGTCCACCTTCGGTCCGCCCGGATAGCCGAGCCCGAGGAGTTTCGCCGCCTTGTCGAACGCCTCGCCCGCGGCGTCGTCGAGCGTCTGTCCGACCGTCTCGTAGCAGCCGTACTCCGGCAGGTCGATCCAGTTGGTGTGGCCGCCCGAAATCGCGAGCCCCAGGGCCGGCGCGACCGACTCCGGCGAAAGCGCGCCGTCCGCGGGAGCTTCGCCGCGGTCGTAAAGGAAGGGGGTGTGCAGATGGGCCTCGATGTGGTTGATGCCCACGAGCGGCACGTTCAGCGCCTTCGCCAGACCCTTCGCGGCGTTCAGGCCGACGATGAGGGCAGGGGCGAGACCAGGTCCGTAAGTGACGGCGACGGCGTCGATCTTCCCGGCGCCGGCCGCCTCGAACTGCCGCAGCGCTTCGCCGACGACCGGCGAGATCTTCTCGACGTGGGCGCGGCTCGCGATTTCCGGCACGACGCCGCCGTAGGGCTGGTGCAGGGGAATCTGCGTGTAGACGACGTTCGAAAGCACTTCGCGTCCGTTACGGACGACTGCCGCGGCCGTCTCGTCACAACTCGTCTCGATGCCCAGGATATTCATGCCGTCACCAGAATTTCCACCAGGGCCGGTCCGCCGGCTTCACGCCGCCGGACTCCTTGTACAGTTCGCGGATACGCGCGGAGCCAGCAGTCTCGGGGTCCTGCAGGATCTCGCGACGGACGCAGTCGATCCCGGCCGGGACCGACCAGAACTCGCTGCGCACGAAATTGTCGGGGTCGATGCGGTGGATGACGATCACCGTTCCGTCTCCCTTCACGGACACAATCGGCTTCGTGATCTTCATCAGCGGCCCGAGGTCCATAGTCTGCCACATGTGTTCCTCCTCGCCGCTGTCGTGGGCGGACAGGAAGAGATGGTCGCACCCCTGCCGGTTCCAGTAGACGAGGTTGAACTCGCGACGAAGACCGTCGTGATTAGAGAACATCTGAACCGCTCCGCCGATGCGCATGCCAGGCACGATGTCGAACGCTCGCAGCTGCCCCTCGAAGCGCACGCCGTCATGCACCAGTACCGGTCTGGCCAAAAACCGTCCGGTCGCCCGGAGCGCGTAGTGGTCTCCGAGGAAGGTCTCCAGTTTCTGACCCTCGTTCGACAGGATTTCAAACGGGGCGACAAACGGCCGATCCTCCGACTTGTCGAGCTGGCTGCGGTCCGACGCCTTGAATACCTCGACGAACAGCCGGTCGGACGACTCCCCTCCGCCGACCCGCACGAGTCCGGGCGAGAGGTTCACGACATCCACGACGCCGCGCACGCGTTCGCCAGAGACATAGTCCACGTTGTCAAGCTTCAGGTTCACGGTGATTTCGCTCGGCAGGGCCGACGCCTCCAGCGCGGCAAAAAGCGCACCCGCGCCCACTGTCAGTCTAAGCAGCCTCAGGTTCATACTTCAAGATCCTCTCCGTCGTACGCCGGCTCGATGCAGGTCCCGCGCAGCATCTGCAGCCATTCCTCGTGGGTGAAATCGTGGCACATGTGCGTCAAGTACGCCCTCGCCGGCTTGATCGTCTCGATGTAGGCGCGGGCGCGGTCAAGGCTCAGATGCGTCGGATGCTGACGCGCCCGCAGGCAGTTGAGCACCAGCGTGTCGACGCCCGCGACGCGCGCAAGCGTCTCCTCCGGCAGCACGTGGCAGTCGGAGATGTAGGCGAGCCGCCGTCCGCAATCGGTCAGCAGATAGCCGCAGCAGGGGAAGCCGTGCTCCACGGCCAGACGCTCGACACGGACGGAGCCGAGGTCGAAAGACGGCACGTCGTCGAAGGAAATCTGCGGACGGAAGAGTCCGTTATCACCGCCCTTCGCCCCGATGTAGGGGAAGATGCGGTGCATCTGCTCGATCGTCTCCGGCATCGCGTAGCACGTCATCGGACGGCCGACGATCTTGAAGTCGCG
The DNA here is from genome assembly GCA_045628545.1 of Kiritimatiellia bacterium. Classification (GTDB taxonomy): domain Bacteria; phylum Verrucomicrobiota; class Kiritimatiellia; order RFP12; family UBA1067; genus UBA1067. Next base: position 13,478 of record JAZQPI010000050.1, on the reverse strand, counting down.
TCCGTTCGCCCCGGGGGCGTTCGGATCGCAGGGGACGCGCGTTCCGTTGATGGTGTTGAAGCGGCGCACGTCGTCAAACGCGGCGACATGGTCCATGTGGGCGTGGGTCAGGACGACCGCATCGACCTTCTTCACGCCGCAGGCCACGCAGGCGAGCCGCAGTTCCGGCGGCGTGTCGATGAGGAACGCCGTCCCGTCCGACCCCGTCACGTAGGCGCCGCAGCGGCGACGGCGGTCGCGCGGATCGGATGACGTGCACACCTTGCAGTCGCAGCCGATCTGCGGGACGCCCACGGAAGTGCCGGTGCCGAGGAAGCGGAACTTCACTTGCGCGAACCTCCCGCAACCACCGTCATCAACGCCAGCGTGGCGACGACCGACAACGCCAGCAGTCCGCCGCCGAGCAGATAGCCGTTCTGCAGACCGCCGACGCCGTAGATGAGCAGTCCGCAGCCGAAGAGGCAGCTCCACACCGCAAGACAGCCGAGCGACATGCACAAGAGCCCCCGCGGAATCGCCCCGGCGTCCGCACCGACCTTTTCGCGGAACGCCTTCAGGACCGCCTCGGGCTCGCGCGGCGTCAGGAAGGTGACGGCCAGCCAGCCGACCGTCGTGATCACGACGCCCAGCAGGAGCTTCCAGGCCGAAAGATTCAGCCACTCCGCCCGCCAGCCGCTCTGGAGCCAGTCCGTGAGCCCGCAGGAACCGGCCTCCCACTGGAAGAAGCACGCCACGAGGAAGGAGATGATCATCGCCGAAATCTCGCTCCAGGCGTTGAGCCGCGACCAGAACCAGCGCAGCAGGTAGAGAAGCCCCGTCCCCGCGCCGACCTGCAGCATGAGGTCGAAGCCGCCTTTCGCGTTCTCCAGCACCAGCGCCAGCAGTCCCGTCAGCACCATCATCGCCAGCATGCACAGCCGGCCGACCAGCACCTGGTTCTTCGGCGAGGCCTTCTTGTTCACGAAACGGACGTAGAAGTCCTGCACGAGATACGAGCTGCCCCAGTTGAGCTGCGTCGCGATCGTCGACATGTACGCGGCCACCAGCGACGCGACGACGACGCCGAGCCAGCCCGTAGGCAGCTTCGCCACCATCGCCGGATAGGCCATGTCGTTGCAGACGTATTTCGCCGCGGACGCCGGCAGGGAGGCCTTAAGCGCGGCCAGGTCGGGAATGACCACAATCGACGCCAGCGCGACGATGAGCCACGGCCAGGAGCGCAGGGCGTAATGGAGGAAGTTGAACAGCAGCGTCGCGCCGACGGCGTGGCTCTCGTTCTTCGCCGAAAGCATCCGCTGCGCGATATAGCCGCCGCCGCCCGGCTCCGCCCCGGGATACCATGTCGCCCACCACTGGACCGCGACCGGCAGGATGAAGATCGTCATCAGCGTGCTCTTCCAGCCCGGTCCCGAGAAGGACGGCATCAGCGACATCTTCGCCTGGACCGCAGGATTGGCGAACAGGTCCTGCAGGGTCCCCGTCCCGTTCGCGCCGCAGAGCTTGACGCTGAAGTAAGCCGCCGCCACCGCGCCGACCATCGCCACCGTGTACTGGTAGAAGTCCGCCCAGATCGAGCCGGTCAGGCCGCCGAGCGTCGAATAGACCCCCACCGCCACCAGGGCGATCACCAGGGTCTTCACAGGCGAGAAGCCGAAGATGACCGCGCCGATCTTGATCGCCGCGAGGGACACCGTCGCCATAATCACCACGTTGAAGAAGAGGCCGAGGTAAATCGCGCGGAAGCCGCGCAGGGCGGAGGCCGGACGGCCGGCGTAGCGGATCTCGTAGAAGCCGAGATCCGTGTTCAGGGCCGAGCGGCGCCAGAGTTTCGCGTAAACGAAGACCGTCAGCATGCCCGTCAGCAGATAGGCCCACCACGCCCAGTTGCCGGCGACGCCCTGCTGACGCACGATGTCCGTCACCAGATTCGGCGTGTCGCACGAGAAGGTGCAGGCGACCATCGAGACGCCCAGCAGCCACCAGGGCATGGAGCGTCCGGACAGGAAGAAGTCCTCCGCGCTTTTCGACGCCCGCTTGGCGGCCCAGACTCCGATCAGCACGACCGAGAAGAGGAACCCGACGATGATGCCGTAGTCAAGCGGCTGAAGCAATGCTGCGAAAAGTCCCATGGTCACCTCCTGTTATCGATTGAACAAACCCTTCATGTCGGAGCCCTGCACCTCTGGCGTTGGCGCCGAAATCGTCGCGCGGGTCACCTCGACCTGTTCGGAATCAATCCAGAACTTGATCTTCTCGCCGCGCAAAACCTGGTCTTCGGTCTTCGACTCGTCCCGGACCTCGGCCGTCACGCCGTCACCGGAATACAGAATGACCATTCCGCCGTCCCGGTGATAGGAGACCTTCGCCCCGTATGCCCGCTTCGTGTCGTTCGTCATCGCCACATGCCCGATCGCCACGATGCGGCGCACGTCGTTCGACGTCCCCATGAAGACATAGGCCTGGTCGGCGTGGAGCTGGTAGCGTTCGTCATCCACCCAAACGTTGCGGTCGAAGAAGACCACGCCTTCCTTGCGGTCGTAGTAGGTCGTAGCGGAGGTGATCTTCGCCGGACGCCCGGTCAGCGGCTGCTTCGGCTCATGTGCCGCCGCGACCCTGGACGCGCGTTCCGCCCGCTGCTCCTGCAACGCCGTCTTCTTCCGCTCCTCCTCCAACTGAAGGCGCAACTCCTCGTTGCTGGCGCGCAATTCCTTGTTCGCCTCCGCCAGGCGCCGCCCCTGATCGACCAGCACCGACTTCTCCTCGATCAGCCGATTCTCAATGCGGCGGTCGCGAACGACACGGTCGGCGTAGTTGGTCACCGTCCGCACGCGCTCCACGACCTTTTCCACGACGACAGGCTTCTCCACCACGACCTGCTTCTCGACAATCTTCTCGACCGGCTTCTCAACCACTTTCTCCACGATCTTCTCAACCGGCTTTTCAACGATCTTCTCCACGACCACGGGTTTTTCCACCACGACCTGCTTCTCGACAATCTTCTCGACCGGCTTCTCAACCACTTTCTCGACAATCTTCTCAACCGGCTTCTCCACGATCTTCTCTACGACCACGGGTTTTTCCACCACGACCGGCTTCTCGACCACCTTCTCCACGATCTTCTCAACCGGCTTTTCAACGATCTTCTCCACCACGACTGGCTTCTCCACCACGACCTGCTTCTCGTCAATCTTCTCGACCGGCTTCTCGACCACTTTCTCAACGATCTTCTCAACCGGCTTCTCCACGACCTTCTCCACGACGACTGGCTTCTCCACCACGACCTGCTTCTCGACAATCTTCTCGACCGGCTTCTCGACCACTTTCTCAACGATCTTCTCAACCGGCTTCTCCACGACCTTCTCCACCACGACAGGCTTCTCCACCACGACCTGCTTCTCAACGATCTTCTCGACCGGCTTCTCGACCACCTTCTCCACTATCTTCTCAACCGGCTTTTCAACGACCTTCTCCACGACGACAGGTTTCGCGACGACGCGCTCGGCCGGCTTCTCCGCAACTGGCTGCGACGCGGGCTGTGCAATGGTCTCAGTACGCGGCTCGGAGACGCGTTTCCGAGCACCATGTCGAATCGGACGGGTAGAAGCCACAACCCGCGGAACCGTCAGCGGGACCTTTTCCAAACTCAACTTGGAATTCTTCGGCGGAACATAGCCGCGCTCAAAAGGCATCAGTTCGCGCTGCTGCCGGGACGGCGGTTCCGGCGGCCGCAAAATCTTCGACTCCGCCGCATCCGACGACAGTCGAAGGAAGTCTATGCCGTCTGCAAAGGAACCAATCGCGCAAAGCAGACAGACGAGAACGGAACATCCTCTTAGGCCCATGGTTCTATATCCTTCAGCAACGGATGCAAAAGATCCTTCTCGCTCAACAGGAACGGACGTCCCGGATTCGGGTACTCGATTCCCAACGCCGGGTCGTCAAACTTCAACCCGCGTTCAGCCGCAGGGCAGTACAGGTTGTCACACTTGTAGGAAAAGAGGGTGTTGTCCTCCAATACGACGAAGCCGTGCGCAAAACCACGCGGGATAAAGAACTGACGACCGTTTTCCGCCGTCAGCTCGCAACTGACGTGCTTACCAAATGTCGGCGATCCCTTGCGGATGTCAACGGCAACGTCCCAGACCGCGCCGCGAATGACCCGCACCAGCTTGGACTGAGCGTGTTCGCCGGCCTGCCAGTGCAAGCCGCGCAAAACGCCACGGGACGAACACGACTCGTTATCCTGGACGAAGTCGGCGGTAATGCCGGCGGCCCTGTAGCGTTCGGCATTATACGTCTCCTGAAAATAACCGCGGGCATCGCGGAAAATCCTCGGCTCGACTATCTTGACATCAGGAATGACTGTGGCAAAAACATTCATAGCTCATATTATACCAAATTTACCACCTCCGTGCCGCCCTTTCAACGGTCAATTTCGACGGACTCCGGGTTCAACGGGGAACCGACTGGCAGCCAGATGCCGAAGGTCCAGCGCCCGGACGATCCGGCGCGTGTCACGCACGAGATGACGTTCTCGCCTCGACGCAGGATGAACTTCGTCTTCTCCGGACGGACATTCGGTCCGTCTAGCAGCAGGCTGTCGCCGCCATTGACGCGGTACTCGCCAAACCAGTCGTTCATCCGCAAGATCTCGTAAACCCCGTCCGCCGGCGCCGTCAGCCGGAACTCGACCGTTGCCGTGCGCGTCCCGTCAACGCCCTCGCGCAACGGCTCGCCCAAAACCTTCGCCAGGTCCAGATCGACATCACTCGCGCCCAGCCTGACAGCCATGCCGTCCACGCGAAACTCCGCCACCCGGCGCGGGCATGTCGAGCACACCCAGCCGTCTCGCAGCTGCGCCTCGTGCTCGTCGACGCCCGAACCGGTGAGGACGACGTCCCGGCTGCGAACCTTGCCGCAGCGCGGACAGACCCACGCAAGACGGTATTTGCCGCGGAAACCGCGGAACGCCACCCTCCCGTCCTTCGCGCGGACTTCGAGCCGGGTCTTCCATTCGCCGTTGACAAGCTCGTCAAGGGCCTCGTAGGACGGTTTCTTCTGCATGTCGCGCGTGAAGAGACCCGACACCTGCGGCTCTCCGTAAACGCCGCCGCCGTCAACCGTGTTCCACCAGGTGATGCCGACCGTCCGCGGATGCGAAAACCACGCGCGGTAGATGTTGCGCACGAGATTGGCCTGGATGGCGCGGTCGCGGGCGCTCTCGCCGGGGGCGCTGATCGTCACCTCCGAGACATGGATCGGACGCCCGGTCCGCGCCATCATGTCAAGACGCTCGCGGATCGTCTGCGGCGTCGCCACCCAGACGCCCTTCCAACTGCCCCGGTCCGCACCCTCCGCCAGACGAGTGCATTCGTTCGTGTCGAAGATGTGCATCTGGCAGCCGACGACGTCGACGCGCGCCCCGTGGTCCTGGAGATCGCGCACCTGGCCGAGAAAATCGTCGCAGACATTCCAGTCGTTTATGCACAGGTCTGCGGAAGGCGACATCAGCTCCTTCGCGTCCAGGAGCGCCCTGAGCGGATAATCGCCCGGCATCAGGCCGTAGCACTTCGTGAACCACACGGGCAGTCCGGTCTCCGACGAACGGTAACGCGCCCAGTCCTCAGAGGACTCGTTCACCACGTCCCAGCTGTCCACCACGTCGCCGAATCTCGCCGCCACGTCCGCAACGCGCTTCCGGAAGAGCCGGCGCAGGTTCGCGACATATGTCGGAGCCATCTCCGCCACCGCCTTCTCGTCTACGTTCGAATAGGCGGCCTTCCACGCCCCGTTCCAACGGGCGGCGAAACCGAACGAAGCGTCCGCGCCCGCCCGTGCCCGCTTGAGGAAATTGGAATGCCGCGGGATCCCAAGGGCGTCAAAGGCCCGTTTCTCGCTCTCCGGGCAGTACCAGTCGTACAGCCAGTACGGCCTTGCCATGCCCCAGACGAGGATGTGGCCGTGAATGCGCACGTCCTTAGACTTGAGGAAATCGATGACCGGACCCGCTGCCGGACGCCGCCAGAACGGCTCGCGCTGGGCATCCTCAAGCGAAAGCGCGTTCCAGTAGTGCTCGGTGTCCTCATAGCCGCCATCCGCACGCAGCCGCCCGGGGACGGGCTCGAAGGCGTCCCAATAGAAACTGACGGTCGCCTGGTTGAACAGCCCCCCCAGACCGTAGCTGTCACGGTAGGCCTGGTTCCATTCCGTCCGGCCAAGTTGGTTGAAGTTGAAGATGTGGGCGCCGAAACGGAACTCGTGGTCGAGCTGCTCGACCGCGACCGGAGTGCCGTCGGGGACCCTGACGACGAAAGCTCCGTCCGCCTTGCGATTGGCCTCGATATCGGCGTCGATGCGCCGCTGCTCAGCCTCGTTCCAGATCTTCCAGTACGCATCGGACATCACCGACGCATCGGGACGACCGACGGCCGAAAGCGGGAAAAGCGAAACGGCCGCGCCAACGGCGGCAAACATGACGGATTCGTTCTTCATCAGGTTTCTCAAGACCATAACATTGCACCCCCGTATCCAGTAAACAGAATTCAGCAAACAGAATTTCCGCGTCCACGTACCAGTCACCTCATTTTCCGCCGACATGCCGACGGGATGCCCAGCCGACGACGGTACTTGGCGACCGTGCGGCGCGCCACGGCGAACCCGAGCTGCTCGCGCAGGCGCGCGGCCATCGCCTCGTCCGACAGCGGACACGAAATTGCTTCGTCCGAAACCAGCTTCCGGATCTGCGCACAGACCGCCGCCGACGAGGCGCTCCCTCCCGACTGCGTATGCACGCCAGAAATGAAGAAGCTGCGCAACTCCACCACCCCCTGCGGCGTCGCCGCCCATTTGCCGCGCACCGTCCGCGAAACGGTCGTGTGATGGACCCCGACCTTGTCCGCAATCTCCTGCATGGTCAGCGGCCGCAGACCCGCCTCGCCCTGCGTGAAAAACGCGGACTGCGCGTCGAAGATGGCCTGCGCGATGGCGATAATCGTCTCCTGTCGGTGCTCTACCGCGTCAATCAGCCCGCGGACTGCGCGCAGCCGCTCACGGACATAGGCCTGAGTCACGGCATCCACCGCAGGATCCTCCAGCATCGCCACGTACTTCGGCGAGATGCGGATCGTCGGCAGACCGTTCGCATCGACCACCGCCCGGTAGCCGTCCGCGCACTTCACCGCCCAGACCTCCGGACGCACCGAGACCGGCTCGTAGCGCGACCGGCTGTAGCCGCGGCCTGGCCGCGGATTGAGCGACCGCAGCGCACGAACCGCCTCCGGATCGTCAATCCGCGCGGCCGCCACGTCTGCAAGCCGTCCCAGCAGCATCCTCACCCGCTCGCGCAAACCCTCATCCCCGATTGCGTCCAACTGCGGCTCAAGACATTCCCGCAGATTCGTGCCGCCGCAACCAGGAGGATCCAGCAGTGAAATGCGGAGAAGGAGTTCCCGGACACGCCCCTCGCTCACTCCCGCAACCGCGGCGATTTCGGAGACGGACCCCCTGAAGTAACCGTCCTCGTCCAACTCGCCGACCAGCATCTCGGCCAGCGAAAAATCCTCCGCGTCCAGCCCCGACTCCTTCAACTGGCGCAGCAAATGGGTCTCGAGGCTCTCCTCCGCCACCTGACGGTCAAAGAAACGCTCGCGCCGCGCCGCAGCAGCGGCATCCGGCACACGTCCCCTCCCGGCCCCCTCGACATAAGCGGCATCGGCTGCGTTAAACCCCTCGGACTCGCCCGCGAACCCCTCGCCAGCCACGTCAGCCGTGGCTGACGAGCCGAACTCCGCGTCCGCATATGAAATCTCACAGTCCTTCGGCGCGACATCGTCGATCACCGGATTCTCGCCCATCTCCCGCAACAGCTCGCGCCGCAATTCCGGCAGGCTCATCGCCAGCAGCTTCATCCCCTGCCGCAACTGTGGCGCCAGGACGATTGACTGAATCTGCCTTTGGGAGACCGATGCGTTCACGGCATCAGGACTCCGACAGCTTGCGGTAGAGCGTAGAGAGGTTCACCTTGAGCGTCTCGGCCGTCTTTTCCTTGTCACCGCCGTTCGAGGAGAGGATGCGCTCGATGTACTCGCGCTCCTTCTGCTTGATGTAGGCCTTGAGCGACACGCTGCCGTCGCCGGCGAAACTCGGCTGCGGGGCCGGCACGTGGTCGCGAATCCGCGCCGGCAGCACCTCCGGCAGTATCTCCCCGCCCTGGCAGAAGGTCAGCGCATGCTTGATCGCGTTCTCCAGTTCGCGGACATTCCCCGGCCAGTCGTAGTTCACCAGCAGTTTCGCCGCCGCCGCCGAAATCGACGGCGGCCGACCGGAACTGCACTCCACTTCGACGAAGTGTCGCGCCAACGGCAACACGTCCTCCATGCGCTTGCGAAGCGGCGGAAGGTCTACCGTGATCACCGCCAGACGGTAATAGAGGTCGCTGCGGAAACGCCCGTCGACGACCGCCTGTTCGAGGTCCGAGTTGGACGCGGCGATCACGCGCACGTCCACATGGCGGTCGCGCGTGTCGCCGATACGGCGGATGTCCCCCTCCTGAAGCGCACGCAGGAGCTTGCCCTGCAGCATCAGCGGCATCGAGGATATCTCGTCGAGGAACAGCGTACCGCCGTCGGCAGCCTCGAACAGGCCCTTCTTGTCGGAATACGCCCCCGTGAAGGCCCCCTTCATATGACCGAACATCTCGCTCTCAAGCAGCTGCTCCGGCAGGGCAGCGCAGTTCACCGCGACCATTTCGGAGCGCGCCCGCGCCGAGCAACGGTGGATCGCCTTGGCCACGACCTCCTTTCCCGTACCGGACTCGCCGTTGAGCAGCACCGTCGAAGTCGTGGGCGCAACCTTGCGGATCGTTTCGCACACCGCAAGCATGGCCGGAGAGGTTGCGATGAGATTGTCTAGCTGGTAGGTCAGCGGAACAGACGTGTCAAGCGACGTCGCCGACGAAACGTCCCGCAGAATCTTCGTCTCCGCCCGCTTCAGACACGACAGCATGTCGTCGACCTTGAACGGCTTGGTGATATAGTCGAAGGCTCCGCCCTTCATGATCTCGATGGCGTTCTCGATACTGGCATAGGCCGTCAGCAGGATGACGGGCAGGCTCGGATGATCGGCATGAATCCGCTTGAATAGCGTCAGGCCGTCCATCGGCTCCATGCGGAAGTCGGTGATGACAATGTCGATGCCGCCGCGGCCGATGATCTCCAGCGCCGTGGCACCGTCCTTCGCCGTCTCAATGGCATAGCCATTGGCCTGCAGCAGACTCTTCATCAGCAGCAAGATTCTCGCCTCGTCATCAACAAGCAGGACTTTGGTCATATGAATCACCTCCAAAAATAACTCTTCCTATAATTATAGCAAATTTTCAGGGCCGAAATTTTTCACTTTTCCATTCTTCGCCCCGGCGCCGCCATAGCAGACGCCGGCACGGTCGACGACTCCACCGAAGGCGCTTCATAGGAAGACCTCCTTGAGCAGGGCCGTACAGCGGCCGCAGTGAAGACAGTCATTGGATGCGCGACAGTTCATGACGCTCGGCCAGATGAGCGAACGGCCAAGCGTCCGGTTGTCGAATCGGCGCGGAAAGACATGGGCCGGATCCATCAGCGCGGCCAGGTCGCCGTCGTACGAGCAGTCCGCGTAGGCGTTCAGCACCCGGACCGGATCCGGATGCCGCCGCGTCGCGATCTTCACGACATCGACATGCGGCTCGTAGCGCGGCAAGTCCTCCGGACGGATCCAGGTCGCACGCAGGAAGTCCTCGTAGTTCCCCCGCGCGTAATGCGCCTTGCAGAGAAAGACGGAAAAATCCAACCGCTCGCCGACCGCGGACTGCGCCTCGCGGTCGTGTCCGTGCAGATTGTCGTGAAACGTCTGATACGGGCACTGGCGCAAACATCCGGAATTGGCCTGCATCCCCAGCGTCTTGCCGTGTCGCCGCGCCCAGCGGGCCATGGTCTGGACGAAATTGAGATCGCGCTGATGCTCGCGGCTGATGTAAAAGGAGTCGAAAAGGTCCTCGACCGGCTCGAAACCGACAGTCCCGTGGACGCGCAGATTGACGCTCCAGCGGATCTTGACGGACGGGAAATCGCGGCGCAGCACCGTGGCTACGAACGGCGACGTCGTCGTCACCGTCTCGGGGAAAAGCCCCTCCGAATCCATCTCGCCGAGCGTCCGACGCACAAAGTCCGCCAAATCCGTCGAAATCGCCCTGTCGCCGTAGCAGTTGCAGTTGAAAAGCGTATCCAGCTCGATGCCGTTGCTCCGCGCCCACTTCAGGTCATCCATCATCCTTTCGCGCAGCTCCGGCGTGAATTCGGGCGCCGGCCGGCAGCTGAGGACGCCGGGCCAGGCAAAGAACACCTCCTTGATGCGCGGCAATTTCGCCGCGCAAGAATCCTGGAACGGGGCGTTGAAAAAATGCCCGACGGCAAGCGAACGCTTCACGGCCGACCTCCATCTGCCACGGCGGCACATCTGTCTGACTTATGCATTTGTAAACCATTATATCATATTGTGGTCTATTGTGGCCCGCGCGTTTTCGGTGGAGACAAAATTTCCACGTTCGCAGACTGGTGGAGGCGCGGGGGCGCGAGCCGACTGCTCGCCCGATCCGCAGACTGGTGGAGGCGCGGGGGCGCGAGCCGCCTGCTCGCCCGATCCGCAGATGACGGGACCCGCGACATGATTTCGACGCGCGTGCTGGGGCACGCGCCTGTACGCCGACGGTCGAAATCACGTCGCACCCGTCATCGTGCTCTCGTGCGCCAGTCGGCTCCCACCTCACGCGCAGAGGGGATGGTTTAAGCGGCTGTTGCAACTCTTAAAAGTTGAAAGAACCACTGTACACCTACACCTCTGACCTACACCTCATTAGTCGGCCCCCACCCCACGCGCAAAGGGAGTGTCCTCAGGCGGCTGTTGCAACTTTTTAAAGTTGAAAGAACCACTGTACACCTACACCTCTGACCTACACCTCATTAGTCGGCTCCCACCCCACGCGCAAAGGGAGTGTTCTCAAGCGGCTGTTGCAACTTTTTAAAGTTGAAAGAACCACTGTACGCCTACACCTCTGACCTACACCTTTTTTACTCTCGTGCGCCAGTCGGCTCCGCGAGAGTAAAATCTATCTGGCGCCCGTCAATATTGGGTGAGACAGACTTTTAGTGATGTTCAAAGTGGCAAACTCGGGTCGACCTGCATTTCTGCCGATTCCGTTGTTTTCCTGACAAAATCCTGACATGAAAATGGTATAATCACTTCCATGAATGGGACATTGTCTATTTTGATCATGGTCGGCGGCGGACTCGGCACGTTTCTGCTGGGCATGAAACACCTTTCCGAAGGCCTGCAGGCTGTGAGCGGCTCGGGGCTGCGGAAGTTCATGTCGCTGGCGACGACGCACCGCCTCGCCGGCGTCGGCACGGGACTCGTCTCGACGATGATCGTGCAGTCCTCGTCGATCATCACGGTGATGGCCGTCGGCTTCGTCTCTTCGGGACTCATGAACCTGACGCAGGCAATCAACGTGATCATCGGCTCGAACATCGGCACGACGACGACGGCCTGGCTGATCGCCTTCGCGCCGGACGTGAAGATGCTCAGCCTCTTCGTCGTCCTGGTCGGCGCGGCGTTCTACTTCTTCCAGAACCGCGAACGGCTGCACGATCTCGGACTCGCGCTGATGGGCCTCGGGTTCATCTTCATGGGGCTCTACTGGATGAAGGAGGGCATGGAACCGGTCCGCGCCCTGCCCGCCGTCGTGGAGATGTTCAAGTCGCTCGACGCGACCTCCGCATGGGGTATGGCGAAATGCGTCCTCGTCTCGCTCGTCTTCACCGCCGTCGTGCAATCCTCCGCCGCGACGACGGCGATCGCGATGACCCTAGCGCAGCAGGGGCTTTTGAGTTTCGAAGCCGCCGCCGCGACCGTCTTCGGAATGAACATCGGCACGACCGTCACCGCCTGGCTCGCCGCCTTCAACGGATCCTCCGAGGCGCGTCAGACCGCCCTTGCGCACACGCTCTTCAACGTGGTCGGAACCGTCGTGATCATTCCCTTCTTCATCCCGGCGATTCTGCCGGTCGCGACGTCGTTCTTCCCCCACTACGCGGACGCGGTTACGGCCAACGGCGTCACGACCTACCCGAACGTCGCCGCGCCGATGGCCGCGATCCACTCCCTCTTCAACCTGATCACGACCGCGCTGTTCCTGCCGTTCGTGAAGCCGTTCGCCCGTTTCGTCGCCCGGCTCATCCCGTCCGACGCCAACGCCAAGCCGCATTTGAGCGCACTCAAGATGACCAGTCGTCTCTCGCCCGTCATCGCCTGCGATCAGGCGCTGCTCGAAGTCGGCTTCATGCGCGACAGCGGGCTCGAACTGCTGGCGGACGTCCGCAAGGTCCTGACCCGCGAAGCCGATACGAAACTCGAGGACCACATCGCCCACCGCGAGAACGTTCTCGACAACGTCCAGCGCGAAATCACCGAGTTCCTGGGCAAGATCATGGTGAAGCGCGTGCCGACCGCGGTATCCGAACGAGCCCGGCGGCTCCTCAGGATTTCCGACGAACTGGAATCGGTCTCGGACGAGGCGTCGACCGTTCTGAAGGTGGCGCGCCGACTGCGCAAGGACGGACAGGAGTTCTCCGAGGCGTCCCTGCGGGTGTTGCTTGAAATCCACGACCGCACCGCCGGCTACGCGCAGGAAGTCTCCGCCCTGATTAAATCCCCGCGTCCTCCGGTCGACCTCGCCAAGATGCAATCCGTATCGACGGAACTCCACAACCTCGTTCGCACCCGCCGGCAGGGACAGCTCAACCGAATCGGCCCGGACGATCCGAGTTCGCCGATCCGGGTCCTCGCCGAGCTCGACATCCTCAACGCCTACGAACGCGTCCGGGCCTACTATCTCAACATCGCCGAAACGCTCGCCGGCGGCAAAGGCGGCTGAAATCCGCAAGGGACGCTTTCAGCCGCAGCAGGTGAAGAGTCCGCGCATCGCCACCTTTTTTCTCCACCTTCTCCCGCCGCTTCATCACCCGATTATCCGCCGTACTTGAAGTCGGCGTAGTCATTATTGGGAATCACGCGTTCACAGAGCTCTGCGGCTTGCGCCCCGTCGCTAATGACAAACATCGTATCGCCGAGAGAAAGCGTATTGCCTTCAGTATAAGGGTGTACAGAGCTTTTTATGCAAGGAGCCGCGCCTTAAAAGGGAAAATCGAGATGCACATATATCCGTCCATATGTCTCCGAATTTTCGACACGGAAGACACCGAAACGCCTCCGAGTCCGGAATCGCGCTCACGCGCGCTTGTCGGCGCTGAGACGACGCCGGATTGCAAGCCTACGGCTTGAACCGTCGCCGCCTCACCGCCATCACCCTTCCTCCTCCGCCAAGGCTACGGAGGACGAGCCGGGTCTTCCGGCCTCGGATGCGACACGGAAATTCGCCCTGCGGGCGA
>JAZQPI010000049.1:0-2401 GCA_045628545.1 Kiritimatiellia bacterium | reverse complement strand
CGCACGAGAGCACGATGGCGGGTGCGACGTGATTTCGACCGCCGACGTACAGGCGCGTGCCCCAGCACGCGCGTCGAAATCATGTCGTGGGGCCCGCCATCTGCGGATCGGGCGAGCAGTCGGCTCCCGCCACCGCGCCTCCATCTGTCGGGCGTAATGGCCAGGGCGCGTTGACCCGGTTGCGAATAAATGCTAAACTTAAAGGAAGATTTTAAAAACAGCAACCGAAAGGAATACACAAGATGGAACTCAAGGGATCGAAGACGGAACAGAACCTCATGGCGGCGTTCGCGGGCGAGTCGCAGGCGCGCAACAAGTACGACTACTTCGCTTCGAAGGCGAAGAAGGAGGGCTACGAGCAGATCGCGGCGATCTTCCAGGAGACGGCGCTCAACGAGAAGGAGCACGCCAAGATGTGGTTCAAGCTCTTCGCAGGCATCGGCTCGACGACCGAGAACCTGCTTGCGGCCGCCGCGGGCGAGCACGAGGAGTGGACCGACATGTACAAGCGCATGGCGGACGAGGCGGAGGCCGAGGGCTTCGCGGACATCGCGGACAAGTTCCGCAAGGTCGCCGAAGTCGAGGCCCATCACGAGGCACGCTACCGCAAGCTCGCCGCGAATATCGAGAGCGGCGAAATCTGGGTGCGCGTCGGCGAGAACAGGTGGCAGTGCCGCAACTGCGGCGCGATCGTCGAGTCCGCCGAGGCGCCCGAGAAGTGCCCGGTGTGCGACCACCCGCGGGCGTACTTCCAGCTCGAAGCCGACAACTTCTGACCGCCGCCGTTACGCAGGCCCGAAGAGGAGAGGGTGGACGGATTGGACGTTTCACCCTCTCCTTTGAATTATGGTATACTATTAGGCGCTATGAAAATGTACAAGCTTCTCTTTGTGGCGGCCGCGTGCGCCCTGTGCGGATGTTACCATACCAGCGTCGAGCGTCCGGCAGCCGGACAGAAGGCGGAAGCGGCGAAGATCGATTCGCGGCTTTCGGCGACGGTGCAGGCCTACATCGACTTCTGCCGCGAGACGGCTCTCCGCGGCAAACTCGAGTCGGACTGGGGCGACGACTGGATGGTCGGTGCGGGCGTGACGACCTGGGAGCACAACGTCAGGTGCAAGATCGTCTTCGCCAACCGCCAGTATCTCAGTTTCCGGATCGAGGAGTTCCTCTATGACGGCGGCATGCACGGCAACACGAAGATTATCGTCGGCACGTTTGACCGGAAGAGCGGTCGACTGCTGACGGCGGCGGACCTCGTCCCGCGGGTGTACCGCGCGGTGGTAGTCGGCGCGTTGAGACAGAAGATCGTGAAGAAGGTCGGCGGCGTTGGCGGGCTTTTGGGCGAGGTGACGCTCACCGACAACTGCTTTGTGGCCAAGGACGGCGTCCATTTCGTCTACAACGAGTACGAAGTCGCCTGCTATGCGGTCGGCGCGCTCGAGTTCGCCGTGAAGTGTCCGCAGCCCGCCCCGCTCGGGCGGTGATTCCGCGGCACTTTCGTGGGCAGGGGGGACTGTAGGGTTGACGCATCAAAATGAGATTCTCTTCGCTGACGTGAGTTGAATCTCATTTTGATGCGTCAAGTGTTTCAGCAACCAGCAGCCAGCGTCCAGCAGCCAATCCGGAACGGTCGGAAAACTTTGTCAGATTTCGCTTCGTGGGATTCCTATCTGAGTAGAGGCAAAAACTCAGAAAGGAAACTCGACTATGAAAATGACGAAACTCTTGGTGGCGACTTGTGTGCTGGCGGTCGGCGTGGCGGCGAACGCGGATACGAAAACGACTTACCGCGACGCGCAGGGCCGTGTTCAAGGCACGGTTACGACGGACCGCTACGGCAAGACGACTTATCGCGACTACCAAGGCCGCGTCCAGCGCACCGTCACGACGGATCGCTACGGCAAGACGACCTATCGCGACGCGAGCGGCCATGTGACGGGATCGGAGACGACGGACCGCTACGGCAAGACGACCTACCGCGACTGCCTTGGCCGTCTCCAGGGGACCAAGACGACGGACCGCTACGGCAAGACCACTTACCGCGATGCCAGCGGACGCCTGCAAGGAACGGAAACGACGGATCGCTACGGCAAGACGACCTATCGTGATGCCCAAGGCCGTGTCCGCGGCACGAAAAACCGATAAAGCTCGCGCTTAGCCAATATCAGCCGATTTTTGGCGCGATTTTCTCAGGCATCCCATTGACGGCCCTTTGACCTGCTGGCGCGAGAAAATCGCGCCCGCTTTTTAAAATCGTTGTACTCGGTCAGTCAATACCGCTGGCGCGGTTTTGACCGACCTCGGCATCTGAGCATCTGAGCAAAAGTGCATCTGAGCATTTTCGAATGGTCGAGTCCGAAGCCGCAGTCGACCTTCAGATGTTTCCCATCGACAGAAA
>JAZQPI010000048.1:0-45764 GCA_045628545.1 Kiritimatiellia bacterium | reverse complement strand
ATGCTCAGATGCCGAGGTCGGTCAAAACCGCGCCAGCGGTATTGACTGACCGAGTACGCTAACTGCCAACCTGGGGTCTGTCCCCGCAAATCCGGGGGTCTGTCCCCGCAAATTCCAACAGGCGGGCGGCGAAGGCGGGATAGACTTGCGCGGCGTCGAGTTCCGGCGGCAGGGCGCGGGTCTTCGGCAGCTCCGCCGCAGCCGCCTTCGCCGCCGCAACCAAGGACGCGCTGTCGCCCGGCTCGTAAAACGCGCCCAGGCCGGTCCGCTCCAGAAACGCCGCGCATTCGCCGCGCAACGAGGAGAGGACGTAAAGTCCCGCCGCCGCATAGTCCGCCACTTTGTTCGGAATGCCGATAAAACTGTCGCCCCGCAACGGCACGACGCCGATGTCGCATTCAGCCAGCAGCGCCTTCAGCTCCGCGTCGGCAAGATACCCGTGCCAGGTGACCCGTCCTTCCCGCCGCGGCGACGCGTCCCCCGCGATGTCGAGCGTCGCGTCCGGCAGCTCGTTCACCGCCGCGATAACGGTCGCGAGGTCATAGCTGCGGCCGAGGTTGCCGATGTAGACGAAACGCAGCCCCTTCTCTGCGGGCTTCCGCCGCGGACGAGCCTCCGCCGCATGCGCAAGACAGGCGCGATAATACGTCCGTGCGCCATAAGCCCGAACCAGTTCCGCATAGCCGTCGCAAGTGCCGGTGACGAGATCCGCCTCGCGGTAGAGCCGCCGCGCCAGGCGCCGCAACGGCCAGAGCACCGGACGCGCCAAAGCACGCAATCCACGCGGAAACAGCCGCTCGAAAGTCTCCGGCCAGGCGTCCTGGACATCGACCGCCAGTTTAAAGCCCCACTCCCGCCGCAAGTCCAGAAAACCTGCTGCCGCCGAAAGCGGCGGCTGCGAAACAAGGACGAGATCCGGACGGTCCGCCGGCTCGTTCCCCAGCCGCCGAGCGGCGACAAGCGCCGCGCTGGCAAACAGGCGGTGATTGGAAATCCGCGCGAGCGAGACGTTGCGTCGGTACGGACGGGCCGCGGCGTTCACCAGCACGAGTTCCAGTCCGGGGAACGGCCGCACAGGAACCGCGCGGACGCATTTGCGGGTATGGCTCCAGTCGCTCGTCAGCCAGACGACCCGCGCACCGGCTGCGGTCAGAGCCCGCGCCAGCAGCTCGTAGCGTCCGGGACGGAACCCCTCCCCCGGCAGGTTGTCGAACGGATTGACAATCCAGACCGTCCGCGTCCCCGTCGATGGAGTTGCCGTCGTCACTTCTTAGAAGGTTCCGACGGCAGTCCGGCCGCCAGAATGAAGTAGAGTCCGTAATCCTGGTCGTTCGCCCAGGGGTCGAAGCGTTCGCCGCGGACCGCCGGTTCGAATTCCCGCCCGTCCTTGTCCGTCCGGACCATCGAAAACGGCAGATAGTAGGCGCACGAGGCGAAGCCGTCGGGACGGAAGAGGTAGAGCAGGTTGCGGAAGCAGTTCTCGGCGCGATCGCGCCACGCCGCCTCGCCCGAGACCTCGCTCCAAAGGTTGAAGGCGCGGCCCGAAAGCGCCCCCCAGTAGTGCAGCGTGTCGCCGTAAGCGTGAACCTTGCCGAACCAGTAGCCGTCCCAGTGGCGGATCGGCAGCTCCGCCTGACGGTGGTCGGGCTGGTGTCCGCTGAAGCGCTCCAGAATCGCCACGTTCGCGGCCAGCGCCTCCATCACCTTCGGATCCTTGCCGAAGTTGAGACACCAGTCCGCCAAAATCGCGACCGAGGGACTCACGATCGTCTGCTCGAACTTCACTTCGTGCGGCGGATAGTTGACACCGTTGGACACGAGACGGTCGACATGCTGGCGCAAGAGTCCTTTCAGTTCGGTGATATCGCGGCCCTGACGGGCGAGGTAGGCGAGGTCGGACGAAAAGGTGCAGCAGTTCGGATAGAATGCGGTTCCGCCCTTGGCGTAGTAGTCGCGCATCGTGCGCTCGATCCAGTCCAGATAACGCGGCTCGTGCTTCAGTTCGTGGAGTTCGCGCCAGAAGGTGACGACCCACGGCGCGTTGTAAAGCCGCTTGAAGGACGGGTCCTTGCCGATCGTGTTGAAGACCGCGCCCGATTCGGGATCGAACCACTCGCGCACGACGAAGGCCTCGAACCGGTCCAGCGCCGCGGCGACTTCGGCGTCGGGATGCCCGCGCAGCCACCGCGCCAGCAAAAGCCCCATCCCCAGCCGCTCGCGGCTCGCGTTGTGGTCCGAGAAACGGTCGTCGAAATACTGCCGCTTCTCCTCGCTGTCCCACAGCAGGAACGCGCCGTCCAACGGACTTTTCGGATCGCGGCACTGCTGGTTGCGGACGATGAACTTGACGCGCGCGGCGACGAGTTCCTCGAACGGCGGCGCCACATAGCCGCGGACGCGGCACTTGCGGCCGCCGACCGGAATCTCGAACTCGCACTCCTCGCCCGCACGTCCGGCCGGGAAACGGTGCGTCTGACCGTCCGCCTCGATTTCGAAAGACTCCCACGGGAAAACCGTCTCGTGACGGAATCGGACCGACGGCGTGAACGAACCTGCGGGAATCGCCTTCAGCCGCCAGCGGAAAACACGCGACTCGCCAGGAAGCAGGACGAACGGCGCAGGATGGAGGATAAAATCGCCGCGGTCGTTCGAGAAGGCGTCCGCACGCCGGCACACCGAATAGCCGTCAAGCGACCCTTCCTCAAGTTCCAGCAGCAGCTCGGTCGGATACGGCGCCATCTTCAGCGCGTGTACCCACGAAACCTCGCCGCCCGTAAAGATATGGGTGTCGCACCGGCGGTTCTCGCAAACGTCCGCGCGGTCGTACTCGTCGTTGAACGGCGTCAAGACGCCGAGATGGCCGCGCAAAAAGTAATGCGGCGCAGGCCCGGCGTTGCGGACGAGAAAAGTCTCAACCAAGGAGTTAGTCTCCAGACGACGGACGACTTCCGCCGTCAGATTGCCGCGGGCGTAGCGCGACACGACTTCCCCTTCGCGCTCCTCCAGTCCCTTGAAGTCGAGGAACGGCGCATTGCCGTAGGTGTCCATGCCGGTCGACCAGTCGATTTCGATACCGTAGGCGCGCACTTCGCCCCAGGTCCGGTCGCCGTCGATCCAGTTCATCTCGGCGGCGTCGTCCTTGAGGACGAGGGACTTAAGTCCGCCGTTGGACTCGTTCCACTCGACGCGGAACGCCGCGTTCTCACGGCTGACCGCCGCGAATGCCGCGCTTGCGCACAGCAACAGGAGGATGGAAAGCGAAAGGCAGGAGACGTTCCGCCGGATCATGCGGTCGCACCCTTCTCGACGCCCTGCGGACGAATGGCCCGGATGAGCTTCGGGATGACGACATTGAGATCGCCGACGATGCCGTAATGCGCGATCTTGAAGATCGGCGCCTCCGGGTCGGTGTTGATGGCGATGATCTTCTGCGAGTCCTGCATGCCCGCGAGGTGCTGCACCGCGCCGGAAATGCCGCAGCTGATGAACAGCGCCGGGCGCACCGTGACGCCCGTCTGGCCGATCTGCCGCTCGTGTTCGCAGTAACCGAGGTCGACGGCCGCGCGCGATCCGCCCACGGCTCCGCCGAGGGCCGCCGCCAGTTCGTGCAGCAGGCGGAAGTTCTCCTTCGAACCCACGCCAGCGCCGCCGGCGACAATTACGCGCGCACCCTTGAGGTTGACCGACGAATGCCGGCGGACGATCTCCACGACCTCCATCGGAATCTCCGCGCCGTCGAGCCGCGCGGAGTGCTTCACCACCTCGCACGTCCCCTGCGCCGCCTTCGCCCGCGCGTCCGCGTCCAGCGGATGCATCACGCCTTCGCGCACCGTGGCCATCTGCGGCCAGTTGCGGGCGTTGACGATCGTCGCGATGATGTTGCCGCCGAAGGCCGGACGGATCTGCATGAGGACGTTCGGGAAGGTCTCGCCGGTCTTCTTGTCGGTATAGTCGCCGATCTGGAGGTCGGTGCAGTCGGCCGTAAGTCCGCAGCGGAGCGCGCTCGCCACGGCCGGCGCGAGGTCGCGTCCCATGTGCGTCGCGCCGAACACCACGATCTGCGGCGAACATTCGCCGATCAGCCCGACCAGCGCCTGCCGGTAGGGGACGCCGCGATAGACGGCCAGCGCCTCGTCCTCGACGAGATGCACGACGTCCGCTCCGCCCGCGTGAAGTTCGTCCGCAAGCTCGGCGACCCCGCGGCCCATCAGCACCGCCGCCAGCTTGACACCGAGACGGTCAGCCAGTTCGCGTCCCTTGCCGAGAAGCTCGAACACGATGTCCGCGAGGACCCCGTCCTCCTGCTCCGCGAAAACCCAGACTTCTCCCTTCGCCCTGTCAGTCATAGTCCTCTGCTCCTTAGCCGATCGTATGGTCGGTGACCAGTTCCTTCACCAGCGCGCCGATGCCTTCGTCGGTCGCGGGGACGTCGCGGTATTCGCCGCCGGCCAACACCACGGATTCGATTTTGTTGACGCTCGTCGGCGAGCCGGCGAAGCCGCAGCGCGCCGGGTCGCAGCCGATGTCGTCGCACGAGAGCGTCGGCAGCTCCGCGTCCTTGAAGCGCATGACGCGCCGGACGTCGGCCGGACGCAGGTCGCCGAACTTCTCGGTCACCGTGAAGAGCGCGGGCAGCCGGACGCGGTCAGTCTCCACGCCCGTGCCGATGTCGCGGCGCGCGACGGCGAAATCGCCGTCGGGCTCCAGCGCCTCCAGGTAGGTGATCGCCGGCAGCGCCAGCTTTTCCGCGATCTGCGGACCCGTCTGCGCGGTGTCGCCGTCAATCGCCTGGCGGCCGCAGAAGACGAGGTCGGGGGAGAACCGGCGCACGGCCTGGGACAGGATGTAGCTCGTCGCGAGCGTATCGGAGCCCGCCGCCTTGCGGTCCGTCACCAGATAGGCCTCGTCCGCGCCGCGATAGAGCGCTTCGCGCAGCACCGCGCAGGCCGCGGGCAGGCCCATCGAGAGGACGATCACCCTTCCGCCGCAGCGCTCCTTCACCTGCAGCGCGGCCTCCAGCGCGTTGCAGTCTTCGGGATTGAAGATGGCCGGCAGGGCCGCGCGGTTGATGGTGCCGTCGGGCTTCATCGCCCCGCCCGTCACCTTCTTGGTGTCGGGGACCTGCTTGACGCAGACAACGCACGTGTACCCGCCCGCCCGGGCGGAAGGAACGCTATTCATCTGTCGATTCTCCACTCTGATCCGATCTCACCCGCCGGCGCTCAGCGCGCCAGCAGGACGTCTTGCTCGTACTTCTTGACCGCCTTGAGCCAGGACTCGTCCGCGGCGACGCCGTTGCGAGCGCAGAACTCGGCCCAGACTTCGTCGTACGGATAGTTCTTGTACTCCTCCTGCAGGACGAGCTGCGAGGTGAAGTCGCCCGTGTTCTGCAGGGCCGTCAGATCCTTCCACGGCGTGAGCATCGCCTTCAGGAGCTCCTTCTGCATGTTGCGCATGCCGAGCACCCAGGCCGCGACGCGGTTGATCGAGGCGTCGAAGTAGTCGAGCGCGACGATGAAGTTCTCCGGGCCCATCTTGACGATCTCCTGGGCGCACGCGCGCAGGTCGTCGTTCTGGCGGATGACGTGGTCGGAGTCCCACCGCACGGGGCGCGAGATGTGGAACGCGACCTTGCCGAACGTCATCAGGAAGGAGCTGATCTTGTCCGCGACGGACTCCGACAGGTGGAAGTGGCCCATGTCGAGGAGCGCGAGGATCTTCGCCTTCATCGCGTAGCCCATCACGAACTCGTGAGAGTTCACGGTGTAGCTTTCGACGCCGATGCCGAAGAGCTTGGACTCGAGGAACGGGATCACGGCCTTCTTGTCGTACTTGCACTTGAAGATCTTGTCGAGCGAGTCGGCCATGCGCTGACGCGGCCCGAGGCGGTCGGACGGCTCGTCCTTGTAGCCGTCGGGGCACCAGAAGTTGATGCCGCAGGGCGACTTCAGCTCCTTCGCGAAATACTCCGCGATCTTGAGGCAGCAGATGCCGTGGTCGATCCAGAACTTGCGGACCTTCGGATCGGGGCTCGAAAGCGTCAGGCCGTCCGCCGCCTTCGGGTGCGAGAAGAAGGTCGGGTTGAAGTCGAGCTTGACGCCGATCTTCTTCGCCCACTTGACCCACGGCTCGAAGTTCTTGGCGGAGAGCTTGTCGCGGTCGGTCACCTTGCCCTCGTGGATGCCGTAGCAGGCGTGGAGGTTGACGCGGTGGCGGCCGGGGATGAGGCCGAGGGCGAATTCGAGGTCGGCCATCAGTTCCGCGGGCGTGCGGGCCTTGCCCGGATAGTTGCCGGTGGTCTGGATGCCGCCGGACGCGCCGCCGGTCGTCTCGAAGCCGCCGACGTCGTCGCCCTGCCAGCAGTGGAGGGAGATGGCGATTTTGCCAAGTGCGGCGATGACCTTCTCGGTGTCGATGCCGATCTTGGCGTACTTTTTCTGCGCGGAAGCATAGCTCATGATCTCATTCCTTTCGTGGATTGGCTATCAATTGACTCCTATTATACCAAATTTTTTCATTTTCTTGCGCCACGGTCGCTGACTTTTGGTATAATACGCGCAAATGGATACTATCGGCATCTGGTCGCTGGTCCCGCCCGTCGTGGCAATTACGCTCGCGCTAATTACGCGCGAAATCGTCTTATCCCTCGTTGCCGCGATTCTCTCCGGCACGTTAGTGCATGTCGCTTTCTCCGGCGGCGGGGCGATTGAAGCCTTCAAGCTCTTCAACGACCTCATCGGACAGAAGACAGCCGCCAACATGCCGATGGTCCTCTTCCTCTGCCTCCTTGGCGCGCTCGTCTCGGTCGTCACGCGCGCCGGCGGGGCGAAAGCCTACGGCGACTGGGCGTTCAGGCGGCTCAAGAGCGAACGCGCGGCAAATCTGATGACGATAGTCATGGGCATCATCATCTTCATCGACGACTATTTTAACTGTCTGACCGTCGGCACCGTAATGCGACCCGTCACGGACCGATTCAAGATCTCCCGCGCCAAGCTCGCCTACTTCATCGACACGACCGCCGCGCCGGTCTGCATTCTTGCGCCGGTCTCGTCCTGGGCGGCCTACGTCATCAGCTGTCTGCCGGAGGAAATGCGCACACAGGGGCTCTCGACGTACATCAAGGCGGCGGGCCTCAACTTCTACGCGATCATCTCCCTGTGCATGGTGCTGTTGATCGCCCTCCGTCCGGGCCACCACGACTTCGGCCTCATGAAGCGGATGGAGCGGACGGCGCACCGGCACCGCGACGTCGGCGCGGAGATAATCATGCGCGAAGGGCTTGAGCCGGTTCCGGCGTCGGATCGCGGACACATCATCGACCTCGTCCTGCCGATCCTCGTGCTGATCGGACTCTCGGCTTGGTTCCTCTGCAAGTTCGAAGCGGGCGAGGCGCTGGCGCTGGCGGCATTTCTCTCCCTCGTGGCCACATTCCTCTTCATCGTCCCCCGCAAGGTGATCGACTACCACCAGTTCGCCGCGGCGGTCCTCTTCGGCATCAAGACGATGGTGCCGGCGCTCGTGCTGCTTGCGCTCGCGTGGGGCATATCGGCCGTCTGCACCGACCTCCTCGGAACCGGCAGGTACATCGCCACGGCGATCGTGAGAGGCGGCTTTCCAGTGGCGGTCATGCCGGCCGCGCTCTTCGTCATCGCCGCCGTCTTCGCGTTCACGACAGGGGCGAGCTGGGGGGCGATCGGCATTCTCGTGCCGATCGGGATGTCAGTCGCGACCGCGACGAAGCCGGAGCTGTCCGTCGTCATGCTCGCGGCGACGCTGGCGGGCAGCGTGATGGGCGACCACTGCTCGCCGATTTCCGATACGACGATCCTCTCGTCGACGGGTGCGCAGTGCAAGCACATGAACCACGTGATGACCCAGATCCCGTACGCCTCCCTGGCCGGGATCATCTGCGTGATACTCTATCTGGCGATCGGGTTCCTCGCGTAGGTCCGCTCTTCGGCGCGTCCGAAACAGACATGCCGACGAAAACGCAATAGCAAGGGGCGCGAACAGACTGTTCGCGCCCCCTGCCTTTCGCCTTCCGGCGGCCGCCTTACTTGCGCAGCGCCGCCTGCGCCGCCGCGAGGCGGGCGATCGGCACGCGGTAGGGCGAGCAGCTGACGTAGTCGAGCCCGATGCGGTGGCAGAACTCGACCGAGGTCGGATCGCCGCCGTGTTCGCCGCAGATGCCGCAGTGGATGGTCGGACGGACCTCCTTGCCCATCTTGACGGCCATCTGCATGAGCTTGCCCACGCCGGTCTGGTCGAGCTTCGCGAACGGGTCGTTCTCGAAGATCTTCGCGTCGTAGTACGCCGAGAGGAACTTGCCCGAGTCGTCGCGCGAGAAGCCGTAGGTCACCTGCGTGAGGTCGTTCGTGCCGAAGCAGAAGAACTCCGCCTCCTTCGCCATCTCGTCGGCCGTGAGGGCCGCGCGCGGGATCTCGACCATCGTGCCCACCTCGTACTTGAGCTGGACGCCGGCCTCGGCGATCTCCACCTCGGCGGCCTTGACGACGATGTCCTTGACGTACTTGAGCTCCTTCATCTCGCTCGTGAGCGGAATCATGATCTCCGGCTTCACGTTCCAGTCGGGATGGCGCTTCTGCACCGCGATCGCGGCGCGGATGACGGCGCGGGTCTGCATCCGGGCGATTTCCGGATAGGTGACCGCCAGACGGCAGCCGCGGTGGCCCATCATCGGGTTGAACTCGTGGAGCGAGTCGATAATCTCCTTGATGCGCGAAACCGGCTTCTTCTGGGTGTTCGCCAGCAGCGCGATCTCGTCCTCGGAGTGCGGCACGAACTCGTGCAGCGGAGGATCGAGGAAGCGGATCGTGACGGGATTGCCCTCGAGCGCCTCGTAGAGCTGCTCGAAGTCGTCCTGCTGGTACGGGAGGATCTTCGCCAGCGCGATGCGGCGCTCTTCCTCGGTGTCGGAGCAGATCATCTCGCGGAAGGCCGCGATGCGGTCCGCCTCGAAGAACATGTGCTCCGTACGGCAGAGGCCGATGCCCTCGGCGCCCAGCTCGCGGGCCTTCTTCGCGTCCCGCGGCGTGTCGGCGTTAGTGCGCACCTTCAGGCGGCGGAACTTGTCCGCCCACGCCATGATGCGGCCGAATTCGCCGGCGATCGTCGCGTCGACGGTCGTGATGACGCCGTCGTAGATGTTGCCGGTCGAGCCGTCGATCGACAGCCAGTCGCCCTCGCGGAACGTCTTGCCGCCGACGGTGAAGCACTTGTTGTCCTCGTCCATCGCGATCTCCTGGCAGCCGGAGACGCAGCAGGTGCCCATGCCGCGCGCCACGACCGCCGCGTGGGAGGGCATGCCGCCGCGGACCGTGAGGATGCCCTGCGCGGACTTCATGCCCTCGATGTCCTCGGGCGAGGTCTCGAGGCGCACCAGCACGACCTTCTCGCCGCGCTTCTTCCACGCCTTCGCGTCCTCGGCCGTGAAGACAATCTTGCCGCACGCCGCGCCCGGCGACGCGGGAAGGCCGCGGCCGACGACCTTGCCGTTCTTGAGCGAAGCGGCGTCGAACTGCGGATGGAGGAGCGTGTCGAGGTTGCGGGGCTCGATCATGAGAACCGCCTCCTCCTCGGTGCGCATCCCCTCGTCGACGAGGTCGCACGCGATCTTGAGCGCGGCCTTCGCCGTGCGCTTGCCGTTGCGGGTCTGGAGCATGAAGAGCTTCTTGTTCTCGATCGTGAACTCCATGTCCTGCATGTCGCGGTAATGGCCTTCGAGCGTCGCGCAGATCTTCTGGAACTGCTCGAACACCTCCGGCATCACCTCGGCCATCTTCGCGATCGGCATCGGAGTCCTGACGCCGGCGACCACGTCCTCGCCCTGCCCGTTCATCAGGAACTCGCCCATGAGCTTCTTCTCGCCCGTCGCCGGGTCGCGCGTAAAGGCGACGCCCGTGCCCGAGTTGTCGTTCAGGTTGCCGAACGCCATCATCTGCACGTTGACGGCCGTGCCCCAGCTGTACGGGATGTCGTTGTCGCGGCGGTAGACGTTCGCGCGCGGATTGTCCCAGCTGCGGAAGACGGCCTTGATCGCCTCGACGAGCTGCTCCTTCGCGTCGGACGGGAAGTCCTTGCCGATCTTGGCCTTGTACTCGGCCTTGAACTGGCCCGCGAGCTCCTTGAGGTCGTCGGCCGTGAGCTCGACGTCCTGCTTGACGCCCTTCTTCGCCTTCATGTCGTCGATCAGCTTCTCGAAGTACTTCTTGCCGACCTCCATGACGACGTCGGAGAACATCTGGATGAAGCGGCGGTAGCAGTCCCAGGCCCAGCGCGGGTTCTTCGTCTGCTCCGCGAGCGACTCGACGACGGTCTCGTTGAGGCCGAGGTTGAGGATCGTGTCCATCATGCCGGGCATCGAGGCGCGCGCGCCCGAACGGACCGACACGAGCAGCGGATTCTCCTTGTCGCCGAACTTCTTGCCGGCCGACTTCTCGAGCTTGTCGATGTAGGCCATGACCTGCTCCATGATGTCGTCGGCGATCTTCTTGCCGTCGTCATAGTAGCGCGTGCACGCCTCGGTCGAGATCGTGAAGCCCTGCGGAACGGGAAGCCCGAGCCCCGCCATCTCCGCCAGGTTCGCGCCCTTGCCGCCCAGCAGCTCGCGCATGTTAGCATTGCCCTCGGTCATGCCCGCACCGAAGAAGTAAACGTATTTTTTCTGTTCACTCATTTTCGTTTGATTCCCTCATTTCGTTTTCGATACCAAGATTATACCACAACCCCACCCATGTATGCCACAAAAATCGCGTTCACTCCGCGTCCCCGTCCTCGTCATCGTCCTCGTCGTCGTCGGGTTCAGGCAGCGGCTCCTTCTTGCCGGAGAAGGCGAGCGCGTAAATGCCGACGACCGCGAAGCAGATGACCGGCACGAAGAACGAAGCGCGGAGCGATGTCTGCGAAAGTTTCAGGTTCGTGTCCCAGTCCGTCACGAATCCTGGCACGAGCCGGACGAACGCAGAATCCACATTGCCGATTATGCTAGCCATCCATGGCGTAATGATCGCGCCGCCGAGAATCGCCATGATGAGACCTGACGCCCCGAGCTTCACTGCCTTCGGATCAAGTCCGCCAAGCGCGAGTCCGTAGATCGTCGGGAACATCAGCGACATGAAACCGCTCATCGCGCACAGGCAGATGACGTTCGCGGAGAAGGGCAGGCCGCCAATAGAGAAGATGATCTTCGTCGGCAGATACATAACCCCGAAGCACGAGACAATCGCTCCGAGCGCGAACAGGGCCATCATCCGCGCCGGATTGAAATACTTCATCAAGAAGGTCGCAATCCAACGTGCCGCAATGAAAAGAGAAATCGCGATCGTGTAATAGATCGCCGCTCGCGCTGGAGTCACGCCAAGTTCCTTCTGGCAATAGACGTTAAGCCACGTCCACGCAGCGATCTGCACACCGACATAGAAGAACTGGGCAATAACACCCATCCAGTAACGCGGCGTACATAGAAGCTTCGCGAGCATCGCACGGTAGTCCCGCTGCAGGACGACGTATACGACGGGTCCTGCGACGCCGCAAAGTACCCACACGATCTTGTCCATGTCCGGAAAGAGGAAGTAGAGCACAGTCATCGGGACAACAGAGAAGAGTAGCGCCGCCACGACGCGTCCAAGCGCCGTTCCAGACACAGACCGTTCACCATCACGCTTGAGAAGGAAGAACAACCAGATCATCGCGGCGATCGCGCAAAGCCCTACATAGGGCGCGCAAACCCAGAAAAGCTCGCTCGAGACGATGCCCCGACGCGTCGCCGCGTCCATCAGTGCGCGCTCCTCCGCCGTCGCTTTGTCGAGATGCGAAAGGATGAGCTGCTGCGCAAGGACGATGCCTAGCATCGAGCCGACAGGATTGAACATCTGCGCAAAGTTAAGCCGACGCACGGCGGTCGACTCGTCGCCGAGAGAAAGCACATACGGATTGCAGGTTGTCTCTAGCAGCGAACATCCGCCAGCAACAATGAAAATAGCGATGAAATAAATGTCGAAACTTTGGTTGATACACGCTGGGATGTACAGCAACGCGCCGACTATATAGATAAATAGTCCGATTAACACCCCCTTGCGGTAGCTGAGCTCCTCTGCAAGTACTGCGGCGAAAATAGCCAACACTGCATACGCGCCGTAGAACGCAACCTGGACAAGACCAGCCTTTGACTGATCCATCGTGAATATGCGCTGAAAAGCGGGTACAAGGTTATCGGTCATATTGTTAAGAAGTCCCCATAGCGTGAAACAGCTCACGAGCATGATGAAGATCGAGAGGAACTTCTTAGGTACAATCGGGGTGTTGTCGTTCATTTTTCTGATTCCTTTGTGGTTAAGCGTTCAAGCCGGTCCAGCCCTCACTCCTCGTCCGCCGCGGCGACCGCGGAGAAGTCGATGTCGGGGAACATGCCGCGGACGTACTTCTGATAGTCCTCGTACTGCGCGTACACCATCTTGGCGATATCTTCGCCGCGGCTGAGCGCCGAGGGGTCGTCGCCGCAGAGCAGGCGCATCGTCAGCGCGGCCCCGCACATCGCGTCAGCCCACTCGCGCAGGTTGAGGCGCGGCTTGCCGTTGCGGCGGCCCTGCACGACGAACTGGTTGACCAGTTCGTTGAGGTTGGCGTGATACTTCTGGTAGAAGGAGACCCAGGTGAGCTTCATGCGCTTCTTGCCGTCGGCGCGGACGAGCTTGATCTCGTCCTCCGTCACCTCCTCGACCTTCCAGCCGCCGTTCTTGGCCAGCGCCGACTTGCGGAAGGTATAGCCCTTAAGGTTGCGCACGAAGATGTCCTGTACGCCCTTCATCGCCTTGACCTTGCGCAGTTCGTCGTCGACGGCGAGCTGTCCCTCGGCCGTCTTGAGCCCCACCTTGAAATACTCGAGGTTGCGCAGGGCGGTGTCCCACTCCAGCACGCGCAGGCAGCCGGACTTCGCGATCTCGGTGAAGCGCGCGCGCGCCTGTTCGGTCTCGTCGGCGATCAGCTTGGCCTTGGCCGCCGCGGCCTCCTCCGCGCGCTTCTTCGCCGCCTCGGCCTCTTCCGCGCGCTTCTGCTCGCGCTCGCGCTGGTTGCGCTCGACGAGCAGGCGGTCGACCGTCTGCTTCACGAACTTCGAGCCGCGGCTCTTGATGTAGCCCGAGCCCTTCTGGATGGTCTCCACGTCCTTGGACATCCGGAGGTTCTCGTACTTTTCCACGGCCTCGCGAGACCTCTGCGCCAGGCGGTTCATCGCCGCCTCGTCCGTCCCGGTCTCCTTCTCCGCCTCGGCGCAGAACGCCAGCGTCTCGCGGACGCCGATACGGATGCGAATGGCGGCGGCCTGACAGGAGTAGGCGCGCTCCCAAAGCTCCTGCATGTCATGGACGACCGTCGGCGGCGGTTCGTCGTCCGTCGCCGCGGCGGCGGGAGCGGGCTCTGGCGCGACCGCCGGCTCGGCGGTCCCCTGCGCCAGCTTCGCCTCGAACTCGGCCTTCTTCCGCAGATACTCCTCGCCTTCGGGAGAATTGGGATCGGACTCCTCCTCCGTCGGCGGAGGGAAGCGCTTCGGATCCGCAGCGGGCTTCGCAGGAGCCGCCTTCGCGACCGCCTCCGCCGCGGGCTTCGCCGCTTCGGCAGGGGCCGCGGCCGCCTCGGCCGCGTTCGTCTCCGCCGGCGGATTCTCCAGCGCCAGCGCGTCCAGCAGCTCCTTCGTCGGCGCGGGCTTGAGCGCCGCGGCGAATTTCGGCAGGATCTTCGCCAGCTCGTCCGTCGTCTTCTGGCAGTCCTCCGTCGCATTCTTCGCAAACTCCTCGACGTTCTCGCCGAACTTCGTCACCGCGGCGGAAGTGGCGGCGATGGCTTCGCGGGACTTGGCGATGTTGGCGGTGACCTGCGACTGCTTCGCCGCGGCCCTCGAACTGCGGTTCGAGGCAATGTACCAGGCGAGGCCGCCGCCGAGTCCGCCCACCACCAGGATGATGGACAGGATGCCGACGAGGATCTTCGTGCCGACGCTTCCGCCCGACTCGTCCTCTTCCGGCTGCGGCTTCGGCGCAGGCGCGACCGACGCGGAGGGCTCTTCCTCCCCCGCGGCCGCAGAAGCGGCGACTGCCGACGGACGGCGCAGCTTCACCGTGCGCCGCGTGCTGAGCGTCTTGCGCTTGACCGTCGTCGCGCCCGCCGCGGCGCCCGACACCGGCTGGGTCGTCGACAGGCCGACCGTCATCACTTTGTTGAACTCGTCGATCAGCGCCTCGAAGCTCGGATAGCGGTTGTTCTTGTCGACCGCCAGCATCGTCATCACCAGCTGGTCGATCTGCGGCGAGAGCCCGGGCCGCACCTCGCTCGGCAGGCGCGGCGCACCCTCGAAGCGCTTGCGCACGACCTGCACCGCGTCCTCGCCCTCGAAGGGGGCGACGCCGGTCAGGGCGTGGTAGAGCGTGCCGCCGAGCGAATACATGTCGGCGCGATAGTCGACCTCCTCGCGCCGCACCTTCTCCGGCGCGATGTAGTAGGGAGTGCCCCAGATCTCGTCCGTGTCCTTCTGCATGGCCGCCAGGCCGAAGTCCACGAGCTTGGCGTTGCCGTTCGCGTCCAGCAGGATGTTCTCGGGCTTGACGTCGCCGTGGACGAGCCCCTGGTCGGCCGCGCAGCGGAGGGCCTGGGCGACCTGCATGCAGATCTTCATCACCCGCGGGACGTCGGTCGCGCCCGGCGCGTTGCGCATCAGCGCCTCCAGCGAGCCGCCGCAGACCAGCTCCATCGCGATGTAGGGCATCCCCTGCGAAATGCCGTAGGAATAGACCTGGGCGATGTTGGGATGGATGAGCCGCGCCGCGGCCTGGGCCTCGCGCTTGAACTTCTCGACGAACGCCGCGTCGCTGCCGTATTCGGGCAGCATCACCTTGAGCGCGATCGGACGGTCCAGCATCTTGTCGCGCCCCATGTAGACGCCGCCCATGCCGCCCTTGCCGAGTTCGCGTTCCAGCACGAAGTTGTCGTTCTCGCCGAAAGTACCCGGGGTCGTGATCAGCTGTTCGCTCATTTTATCCTCCTCCATCCGCTGAACGGCCAGAAGACGACGCTCCCGATGCCGCGCAAGTTCTTTCCGGGGACCGGGCCCCAGTACCGACTGTCGAAGCTGTTGCCGAAATTGTCGCCGCAGGCGAAATACTCGTCCTCGCCCATCGTGACGGCCGTCGGCAGTTCCGGATGGTCCGCCGCGGGATGCTCGAGGACGTAAGTCTCGCCGGGCGTCGCCTTCATGCGCTTGATGTAGTGGATGCCCTGCGGCAGCCGTTCGATGCCCGTCGTCGAGAAGATCATCACGTCGCCGTCCTGCGGACGGAAGAAGTTCCACCACCAGCGGTTCACGAAGATGAAGTCGCCGGTCGTGACCGCGCCCTTCCACAGCGTGTCCCCGGCGTGCACATAGCGCCCGGCGACCTCGGACAGGACGTCCGTCGGCAGCTTGAACACCTCCGGCGAAGTCCCCACCGCCACGTCGACGAAGCCGTCGTTGCGCGGACGGTAGCGGACCTGCCCGCTCACGGGCGCCTTGTAGTCGACGACGCGCTCGCCCGTCCACGCCCACTTCAGGAGCGACAGCGGAAAAGCGTCCCACGTCCCCTTCTCCACGCCGGACTGCGTGTGGTAGCCCCAGAGCGTCGGCTGCATCGAGCCGGTCGGGATGTTGAACGGCTCGAAAAAGTAGGCCCGGAACGCCATCGCGACCGAAATCGCGACCACCAGCGTGTCGAGCCATTCCCGACCGTAGTCCTGCCAGGTCTTCCTCACGTGCGGTAGTTCGGGGCTTCCTTGGTGATGGTGATGTCGTGCGGCCGCGCCTCGCGCTGGCCCGCCGCCGTCACGCGGTAGAAGCGGCCCTTCTTCTGAAGTTCGGCGATTGTCCGCGCGCCGCAGTAGCCGAGCGAGGCCCGGAGGCCGCCGCAGAACTGCGTCATGATCGAGCGGACGCGGCCCGAATACGGCACCATGCCCTCGATGCCCTGCGGCACCAGCTCGTCGTCGGACTCGTTGTCCTGGAAGTAGCGCGCCCGCGACCCCTTGCCGTTCTTGAGCGCGGCCATCGAGCCCATGCCGCGGTAGACTACGTACTGCCGGCCGTTCGAATAGATCTTCTCGCCCGGGCTCTCCTCCGTGCCCGCGAGGACCGAGCCGAGCATCACCGAGTCGGCTCCGGCCGCCAGCGCCTTCGGCACGTCGCCGGAAAGCTTGATGCCGCCGTCGGCGATCACCGCCACGTTCGTCCCGCGCAGCGCCTTCGCCGCCGAATAGACGGCGGTGAGCTGCGGAATCCCCACGCCGCACACGACGCGCGTCGTGCAGATCGACCCCGGGCCGATGCCGACCTTGACGGCGTGCGCCCCGCACTTCGCCAGCGCCAGCGCCGCTTCGCCCGTCGCGATGTTGCCGGCGATGACGTCGACCTTCGGGAAGTGCTTGACGATGTACTTCGTCATGTCCATGATGCCCTTCGAATGGCCGTGCGCAGAATCGACGACCACGCAGTCGACGCCGGCGTCGGCGAGCTTCTCCATGCGCGAGAGGTCGCCCTTGCCGCCGCTGACGGACGCGCACACGCGCAGGCGGAACTTGTCGTCGAGGTTGTAGGAGCTGTCGGAGTTCTCGACAATGCGGCAGACGTCCGTGAAGGAGTAAAGGCCGACGACCCTGCCCTCGCGGTCGACGATCGGCAGCTTGCCGATCTTGTTCTCGCGCATGAGCTCGTAGGCCTTCGCGAGCGTGGTGCCGGGCTTCGCCGTCAGCAGCGTCTTCTGCATGACCTCGCCGAGCTTCGCCGCGTTCATCGGCGCGAAGCGCATGTCGGAGGAGGTGATCATGCCGACCAGACGGTCATCGTCGTCCAGCACCGGGAAGCCGTTGAACTTGATCTTGTGCTCGGCCTTGTAGCTGCGCAGATAGCCGATGTCGTCGCCGGCGTGGAAGCAGACGGGGTTCTCGATGAGACCGTTCAGGTGCTTCTTCACGAGGCGCACCTGCGCGGCCTGGTCGTCCTCCTCCAGGTTCTTGTGGATGCAGCCGATGCCGCCGGCGAGCGCCATCGCGATCGCCATCGGGGCCTCGGTCACCGTGTCCATCGCCGCGGACATGAACGGAATCTTCATCTTCGTGCGGCTCGTCAGCTTCGTCTCCAGCGAAGTGTCGTCCGGCAGGAAGTCCGCGTACTGCGTCACCAGCGTCACGTCGTCATAGGTGAGGCCCTCGAACGGGAAGGCCTTCATAAAGTCATCCATGTGTTTGTTCATACTGTCCTTCTTCTGCATCGCACAATGATTCTATCGCACAATGATCCTTTTTAAGAATTATACAATAAATCGTGGCCGAAATCAACCGCACCGCGAGGTTAAAAGGTTCAAATCCCCGCGGCACAGTTCCACCGCAACCGTGTAGTCGCGCCCCTCGACCAGCTCGACGCCGTTCGTGAGGTAGCACTCTCCGGCGCCTTTCTGGCCGAGCGAACCGTAATGAGTTTGCGCCACGCGCAGCTTCGGCGTAACCGGCTGCCCCGTCACGTCCTGCGCGGGAATCGGCAGAATGAAGTGATTGGCGATCGAGACCGCGCCCTGCGTCGTGTCGGCCGCGGCGGAAACCGCGCTGCCGGCGATCAAGGCAACGAGCAAAACCACACGTGAAAATTTATTCATTTCCCAATCTCCTCTCTTAGCGTCATGCCATTTTATCCAAATACCGCTTAGGATTTTAGCGCAGGACTCTAGCACAACCTTCAGACAGTGACAACGAAAGGGAAAGGTTGGAATTAGGAGCGACTGACTGCCATTGCCGGATCAGGTCTTTGGTCTCGGTCCATCCCGAGAGCTCCAGACGCTTGATGTCGGCGG
Source organism: Kiritimatiellia bacterium (assembly GCA_045628545.1). Lineage (GTDB taxonomy): Bacteria > Verrucomicrobiota > Kiritimatiellia > RFP12 > UBA1067 > UBA1067. The sequence goes on along the minus strand of JAZQPI010000048.1, from coordinate 27,879 downwards.
TGAGCCGCAGCCCCTCTAACTGCACGGACTCGTCCCCGTCCGCCGGCAGCGCCCCGCGCCGCCGCCGCAGGCAGGCCGACCAGAGCCGCCGCGCGAACTCGTGCAGGATCTCCGACACCTCCTGCGTCGAGGCCGAATAGCGCTCCGACTCCAGCAAAACCGCGGCAAAAGCCCGCTGCTCCGCCGGCGGCAGACCGCCGGAAAACTCCGCCAGACCGTCCCCCTCCGTCTGGAATTCGCCGCGCCAGACCTCGACGAACCGCCGCGTCAGTTCGTGTTCGAAGACATCGGACGGCAGGAACTCCCCGAGGACGCGGTCCACCTCCTCGCGGCGCTCGTTCGCCAGCAGAAAGGCCATAAAGGAAATTTCGAGTCCCGGCGGCGGCACGACCGCCGCGGCCGCTTCGCCGGCGTCGACGGACTCTTCGTCCGGCTCCTCCGCCCCGTCAACGTCGTCCCCGAAGGAATCGAACGCCTGTTCTATCGCAGGCTGCGGCGCCGGCGCGGCCTTTTTCACGCCGAGCTTTTCAAGCTCCTCGCGCAACGCCGCCGCCGGCAGCGACAAAAGCCGCGCCGCCTCCTCGACCATGGTGGCGCGCAGGACGGGACCCGGGCACTGCGCGACCGTCTCCAGGACGGCCTTCGAGACGCGCGCGACCGCGTCGACAGAGCCGGGGTCCCGCTCCTTCGCGCGCTCCACGCGCACCTGGAACGAGACGATCGATTCCGCCGCGTCCAAAAGCTGCTGGAATTCGGCCGGCGGATGCGTCCGCAAAAAGGAGTCCGGATCGTCCCCGCCCGGCAGCGAGGCGACGCGGACGGGCATCTCGGCCGCCAGGAGCAGTCCGGCCGTCCGGACGCTGGCCTTGTGGCCCGCGGCGTCGTCGTCGAAGACGAGCACGATCTGGTCGGCGACGCGCTTGAGCATCCGCGCGTGCTCCTCGGTGAAGGCGGTGCCCTGCGGGGCGACCGCGACGGGGAAGCCGCACGTGTGCAGGCGGATCGTGTCGATCTGCCCTTCGCAGACGATGGCCTCGCGATGTTCGGCGCGGGCGATGTTGGCGGCCGCGCGGTCGAAGCCGAAGAGCACGTTCGACTTCTTGAAGATCTTCGTTTCGGGCGAATTGACGTATTTGCCGGAATTCCGCTGCGCGACCAGCTGCCGGCCGGAGAACGCGACCACCCGCCCCTGGCGGTCGCGGATCGAGAACATCAGCCGTCCGCCGAATCGGTGGTAGCCCTGGTCGCCCGGCCGGCTGGGGGCCTTGATCACGCCGGCGGCCTCGAGTTCCGCCGCGGTATAGCCGTATTTCTCCGCCCATTTGAGAATGGTGGCGACCCCCGTCGGCGCGTAGCCGATCTGCCAGGCCTCCTGAACCTCCGGCCCGAGGTCGCGGCTCGCCAGATACTCCCGCGCGCCTTCGGCCTCGCGCATCTTCAGGAGACAGCGGCGGTAGAAGGCCGAGAGCTCCGCCATCAGGGCCAAAAGGCGTTTGCGCAGGTCACCGTCGGGATCGTGCTTGACCTCTTCGATCTTGACGCCGCAGCGCTGGGCCAGTTTTTTGAGCGCCTCGGGGAAGGTAAGCCCCTCCTGCTTCATGACGAACGTGATCGCGTCACCCGACTCACCGCAGCCGAAGCAGTGGTAGAAGCCCTTGGCGACGTTGATGTTGAACGAGGGCGTCTTCTCGCCGTGGAACGGACAGCACGCCTTCAGGCTTGAGCCGGAGCGGCGAATCCGTACCCCGTACGATTCGATCAGCTCGGCCAAGTCCGTGCGCGCCTTTACCTCTTCGACAGCCCGATCGTCCATAGTCGTTTCATTATAGCAAAAAACCGCCGGAAGAAAAAAGGGCCCGGCCGAAAAGCCGAACCCCTTTTTGACGGCTGACGCCTGCGCGTCAGTTCAGCTCCATGCGGCCGCGACGCGAACGGTTGCGGATGCGCGCGCGCTGGGATTTCTTGCGCGCCTTGACGCACGGCTTCTCGAAGTAGCGCTGGTCGCGAACGGTCTTCAGCAGACCCTCCTTGTCGAGGATCTTCTTCATCCGCTTGAGGCCGCGCTCGACGGACTCGCCCTTCTTGAGCTTCAGGATAATCGCCATGTTAACACCTCCTTTCGGTCGTCAATGCGGTTTCACTTGGCCGGTTCGGCCGGTGCCGCCGCATCGGCAGCGGGCTTGGCGGCCTCGCCGGCCGTGACCCACTGGAGGATGCACATCTCGGCCGCGTCACCGCGACGGGTGCCGAGCTTGATGATGCGCGTATAGCCGCCCTTGCGGTCCTTCATCGCCGGGGCGATCTTGTCGAAGAGCTTCTGCACGGCCTTGGGGTCGAGCAGACGGCTGGAGGCCAGACGACGCGCCGCGAGATCGCCCTTCTTGGCGACCGTCACGATCTTGTCGGCGTCCTTGCGCGCCTCCTTCGCCTTCGGCAGGGTCGTCTTGATCGACTCCGCGAGGATAAGGTTGGTGACCAGGCTCTTCATGAGCATCTTGCGGTGCTCAGTCGAACGCCCGAACTTCTTCATAACTCTCTGATGACGCATGATTCAAACTTCTTTCTTACTTCTTGGTGTCCAGGAGACTTTCGTCGAACTTGTAGCCGAGCGACAACCCGAGCGAGACCAGCTTGGCCTTGATCTCGGTAAGCGACTTCTTGCCGAAGTTGCGGTACTTGAGCATGTCGGCCTCGGTCTTCGAAGCCAGTTCGCCGACCGTGGAGATGTTCGCGTTGTTGAGGCAGTTCGCCGCGCGCACGCTGAGTTCGATCTCGTTGACGGACATGTTGAGGAGCTTGCGCAGACGCTCGCGCTCGTCGGAATCCTTCTTGTCGGAATCCTCGAACTCCAGCGTCGAGTCGCCCTCTCCGTACTCGGCGAACACGTCGAGGTGGCGGCGAAGCACGGCCGCGGCCGTCTTGAGCGCCTCCTCGGGCGTCGTGCGCCCGTCGGTCCAGATGTCCAGGACGAGCTTCTCGTAGTCGGTCCGCTGACCGACGCGGGTGTTCTCGACGAGGAAGTTGCAGCGCGTAACCGGCGAGAAGATCGAGTCGATCGCGATACGGCCGATCTCCTGGTCGGGCTTCTTGTTGCCGTCGGCCAGGCAGAAGCCGCGGCCCGTGCGGACCGCGCACTCCATCTCGATCGAACCGTCCACGTCGAGCGTGCAGATCTCGAGGTTAGGGTTGAGGACCTCCACGTTGTTCTCGAGGGCGAAATCGCCGGCGTGAACCGTGCACGGGCCCTGCTTCTTCAGCGTAATGACCTGCGGCTCGCGGCTGACCGTCTTCAGCTGGATGCGCTTAAGGTTCAGGATGATGTCGGTGACATCCTCCGCGCATCCGCGGATCGTCGAGAACTCGTGATTGACGCCGGCGATCTTCACGCTGCAGATCGCAGCCCCCTCGATCGAGGAGAGAAGGACCCGGCGGAGCGAGTTGCCGATCGTGCGGGCATAGCCGATTTCAAAGGGTTCGGCGACGAAACGCGCGTAGGTCGCCGTCGCCGTGGACTCGTCCTTCTGGACGGCCTTCGGCATTTCGAATCGGCTCAAACGGATAGGCATATGTGACCTCCCTTGAAAGGGTTAGATGATGACAAGTGGTGACTCGCGCCGAGATTAGCGCGAGTAGAGTTCGACGATGGCCTGCTCGTCCACGATCGGCGCGATCTGCTCGCGCGTCGGAACCGACAGGACCTCGGCGCGCAACGTCGCCTTGTCGAACGCCATCCACTGAGGAAGCTGAGCGCCCGTCGCAGCCGCGACCGAGCGGTTCGCCGCCTCCTTGGACTTCGCCGCGTCCTTCACCGTGATCACATCACCGACCTTGACCACCATCGAGGGGACGGCGGCCTTGCGGTCGTTGACGAGGATGTGCCCGTGCAGCACGAACTGACGCGCCGCGCGACGGCTCGGCGCGAGACCGAGACGGAACACGACGTTGTCCAGGCGGAGCTCCAGCAGCTGGAGCAGGTTCTCGCCCGTCACGCCCTTGCGGCGGAGCGCCTCCTCGAAGAAACGGTGGAACTGCAGCTCGCCCATGCCGTACTGACGGCGGAGCGACTGCTTCTGACGCAGCTGCGTGCCGTATTCGGACATCTTCTTCGCGCGACGGCCGACATGCATGCCGGGAGCGCCCGTACCCTGTTCAATCGGGCACTTGGCCATATAGCAACGCGCGCCCTTGAGGAACAGCTTCTGCCCCTCGCGGCGGCACTGACGACAAACCGGACCAGTGTAACGACCCATGATTAGACCCTCCTGCGTTTACGGGCACGGCAGCCATTGTGCGGAACCGGCGTCGTGTCGGTGATCTGAGTGACGCGAATGCCAGCGGCCTGAATGGCCCGGACCGCGCTCTCGCGGCCAGCGCCGGCACCCTGCATCCGCACCTCGCACTCGTGCATACCCTTCGCGACCGCGACCCGCGCCGCGTCCTGCGCCACCATCGTCGCGGCGAACGCCGTCGACTTGCGGCTGCCCTTGAAGCCCGCCTTGCCGGCCGAGCTCCACGAAATCACGCCGCCGCGCGCGTCGGCGATCGAAACCTGCGTGTTGTTGAAGGTGGAGCGGATGAACGCGATCCCGGCCGGGATCGACTTGCCGCTCTTCTTGACCTTCGCGACCTCGCCCTCGGCCGCCGCGCCCTCCGCCACCGGAGCCGCAGCCGTCTCGGGAACGACCTCTTTCTTGACTTCTTCGCTCATTTTCAAAGCTCCTTATCGACCGGCCTGCTTCGGCATCGCGATCGAGACGCGCTTGCCGCCCTTGCGGGTGCGGGCGTTCGTCTTCGTGCGCTGCCCGCGGCACGGAAGACCCTTTTTATGACGCGTCCCGCGGTAGGACCCGATCTGGATCAGACGGCGGATGTTCTGGGACACCTCGCGACGGAGGTCGCCCTCGACCCGGTAGTGATCCTGGATGAAAGTCGTGATCGCGTGGATCTCATCCTGAGTGACGTCATCCGCCTTCTTCATCGGATCGACGTTGCAAGCCGCCAAAACGTCATCGGCGCGTTTCGGCCCGATACCGTGGATATAGCGGAGCGCGAAGCGGATGTGCTTCTTGCCCGGGATATCCACACCCATCATTCTCGGCATAGTTTTTACCCCTTTTTGTTAGCCCTGGCGCTGCTTATGGCGCGGGTTTGTGCAGATCACGCGCACCACGCCCTTGCGGCGGATGATGCGGCAGTTCTCGCAGATGCGACGAACGGAACTACGTACTTTCATGTTTGATTTACTCTCTTAGAGTGGTCGAATGTTTGTATAGTATATCATAATTCACGCTTCACGCGCAAGGGGGTAAATTTTTCAACTACGGCCGACGCCTCAGCCAACCACCAGTTCCTCGTTCGGATACCCGAGATGGCGCGCGCTTTCGCGGTCGCCGATCATCAGCACGACCGTCAGCGCGCCGAGCCGCCCGAGGAACATCGCGCACATGATCACGACCTTGCCGGCCAGCGAAAGCCGCACGGTGGTGTCGTCCATCGACAGGCCCGTCGTCGTAATCGCCGAGATGGACTCGAACAGCAGCGCGTCGATCGGCACCCCACGGTTGGCGTCCGTCAACAGCAGCGCCCCCGTAATCACCACGATCAGCACCACGAGCGCCATGAAGATGACGATCGACTCGCGGACCGTGTCGAACGAGACCGCCCGCTGGTAGATGACCGTCTCGTGCTCGCTGCGGCACATCGCGCGCAACGTGTAGAACAAGACCGCCAGCGTCGTCACCTTGATGCCGGCCGCGGCCGAGCCAGGCGCCCCGCCGATGAACATGAGCACCTCGTAGACGAGGCGCGTGAGCGGATGCAGTTCGCCGGTCGGCGTGACGCAGAAGCCGCACGTGCGCGGCGTGACCGCCTGATAGAAGCCGATCCAGAGCTTCTCGCCGAAGCCGTACTTCGCCAGCGCGCCGTTCCATTCGAGCAGCAGAAAGGCGGCGAACGCCAGCACCAGCAGAATGAACGAAACGCGCAGGACGACCTTCGCGTGGAGCGAAAGCCGTCCCTTGCCGCCGGACTTCCGCCGCAGGAATTTGAAGGTGATCAGGTTGTAGATGACGAGGAAGCCGATGCCGCCCAAGATGGTCTCGAACGCCAGCACGAACAGCACCGCCGGACGGCCGGCGAACGCGGTCACCGAATCGGGCAGCAGCGAAAAGCCCGCGTTGCAGAAGGACATCGCCGAATAGAACCCCGCCGTCCACCAGTCGCCGAAGCAGAAGTAAAGCGCCAGCGCCCCGAGTCCCTCGATGGCGAGCATCGAGCCGACCACCCAGCAGACGAGTCCGCGGAAGCCCAGCACCTGCTCGACGCCGTAGGCGTTCATCAGCGAAAACTCCCGCGACAGCGACAGCCTCCGGCCGATGGCGATCATGATGAACGTGCCGAACGTCATGAGTCCGAGACAGCCGAGTTCCACGAGCGTCAGCAGGACGACCTGTCCGGCCCGCGTGTATTCCGACGCGATGTCGACGACGGAGAGCCCTGTCACGCAGACGGCCGAACAGGCGGTGAACGTCGCCGAAACCGGATCGCCCCACGTGCCGCGGACATTGGCCCACGGCGTCATCAGCAGCAGCGCCCCGACCGCGATCAGCGCCAGAAAACCCCAGGCGACGGCAAAACGTCCCTTCATGCGCGCTCCTTCAGCCACACGGACCAGATCGACAGTTCATAAAGCAGGCAAAGCGGAACGGCCATCACGATCTGGCTCATCGGATCGGGCGGCGTCAGGAACATCGCGACCACGAACGCCAGCACAATGGCCGTGCGCCGCCGCGACCGCAGTCCGGCCGACGTGACCACGCCGAAAAGCCCGAGCACGAACAGCACCAGCGGCAGCTGAAAGACCAGTCCGAAGGCGACGATCGTCTTCAGCACGATCGAGACATAGCCCTCGATGCGGATCGTCGTCACGGGCAGCCCGACCCAGTCGTTGATCGCCTGAAAGGCCCGGACGACCATCGGCAGCGTTTCCGCATAGGCCAGCGCGGCCCCGCCCATGAACAAAAGCGACCCCAGCACCAGCACCGTCATCAGCACCGCCTTCTCGCGGCGCGTCAGAGCCGGAAAGACAAACCGCAGCAGCGCATAGACAATGAACGGAAACGCCAGGACGAGTCCGCCCCAGATCGCGATCGCCATAATCACGTCGAAGCCGCTCGTGAGGTCGAGGCCCTGGATGAACGCGGCATCAGCCGCGGCCGGGCTCTTCAGCCACGCCAGCACGAAACGGGAGCAGCCGCCGGCGACCAGCGCCGCGACGGCCCAGGACATGAGCGCGAAGACGATCATGTCGCGCAACGCCACCAGGTGTTCGAGCAGCGGCCGCGGCGGATCGTTGCGAGCGTCCGGGTTCTTCAGCAGGGTCACGACGGCTTCTCCGTTGACGGGGCTCCCGAAGCGGACGGTGTCGGCGAGTCATCGAAGCAAAAGGCGTCGGCAGTCTGCCGCGACGTCCGTTCGAACGTCTCGCCTACGGCCGCATCGGCCTCCATCAGTTCGCGGCGGAACGCCTCCGCGCTGCGACGCAGGCGCGAATACACGCGGCCGAACTTCCGCGCCGCCTCCGGCAGGCGCTTCGGCCCCACCACAATAAGCAAGACGGCGAGCAGTACAAACCACTCGCCGACGCCGACATCGCTGAAAATGAACGCGAATGCCATTACATGCGCTTAGCGCTTGTAGATCGAGAACTCGCAGCGGCGGTTCAGCGACCAGTCCGCCTCGGTATGACCCGCCGAAGCCGGCTTCTCCTCGCCGTTGCTGCGGCACTGGATGCGGTTGGCGGCAATGCCGCTCTGAACGAGGGCGGAGCAGACGATGTCGGCGCGCTTGGCCCCGAGCGAGAGGTTGTACTCGGAGGAGCCGCGCTCGTCGCAGTTGCCCTCGAGGACGACCACGCGATCGGCGTTGTCGTTGAGGTGCTGCACAACCGCGTCGATCTTGACCAGCTCGCCCTGCGGAACGACCGTCGAGTCGAACGTGAAGTAGACCGGCTCCAGCGAGACGTCGTCGCACTTGGTGTAGATGTCTTCGAAGTGCCGCTCGCCGACCGAGTCCAGATCGATCGTCGCCGCGTCGGCATCGACCGTGTCGACCGTCGTGTCGATCCCCGCGACCGAAGCGGCGTCGGAAGCCGAACCGTCGCCCTGACCGTCGGCACCAGCCTTGTCGTACTTGCAACCCGCCACCGCGAACGCCACCGCAAACGCCGCAGCCATCATCGAAATCTTCATTTTAAGCTCTCCTTCGTTTTTGAATTAAAGTTTCCACTATTATACCGAATTTTGCCGCGAAAAATCAAGTGGAATGTTGAGGCCGTGGCAAGTGGCGGAGGTGCGATTTTCCCGCCATGTGAACGTACTCATCGCCAACCTTACTTTTCGCACCTATAGGCGCTGCACAGTTCCCATTTGCATTTGTTCGAGTCAAGCTCCGTCATCGCGTTCCCAATCTTATGGATGTCTGCCGCGAACAGGCGATACATCCCGCCGAACTTGATGACGCAGCCTTCCGGCCTGTTCCCATTCCGTTGGGCGCTGTCCCCAACTGCATCTCGCGCAACGCAAGGAGATCGGCGGCAAGGATTTCCTCTTCCCAATCGATTCCTCCGTCGTAATCGCTTTCCGGGTCAGTCATCGTCCACTCCTTTCTGCACGCCGCCTCAGAGCGCCGCGCACCAATATTCGAGTTTGGCGCCCGTGATTGGATTCCGGCCCTTGAACGACCGGTACCACACCCGCCGCGCATTCTGACGCCTGCCTTGACCGATTGTCCCGAGCGGCTTCAGCGACATCCCGTTGCACACGACCGGCAACGGCAGCAGCTCATCATTTCCGTCAGCCTCTCGCGCATTCGTCGCCCCAGAGGCCGGGACAACCGCGACCTCGCGGACCGTGATCGCCTCGCCGCAGAGCGGGCCGGTCCGTCCGTTTGCCTTCGCCACCATCGCGGCGAGATACGCCTCCCAGACCGCACGCATGCGGTCGAGTTCCGAAATTTCCGGGAACTGCGGCTTACGGCAGAAGAGATTGAAAAGCCCCATCGCGCAGATTCCAAGCTCGTTACGCGTCAGCGTTCGACGATTCGTTTTTCACGCCGCCGGACGATTCCCCGGCGAGCCGCTCCATGGCGCGCGCCTGTTCGATCGTAATGATCCTCGGCTGCGGCCCCTTGACCCCGGGGTCTTGATTCCGCGGCCACGTCACCATACCAGTCAGTCTTTCAATCCACGAGAACGAACTCATCGCACACCTCACCTTTCGCACCAATAGGCGCTGCGCAGTTCCCACTTGCGCTTGTTCCAGTCGGGTTGCGTCAGCGCGTTTCCGATCTGATGGGCGTCCGCGGCGAAAATTCGGTAAAGGCCGCCGAACTTGATGACGCAGCCTTCCGGCCCGTACCCGATCAGCTCACCTGGGCGCGACGCGCCTTTCACGTTGTTGCCCCAGTAAATCCGCACCAGCGTCGGGGATTCCTGCACCGCCTTGCACATCGTCATCGTCGTCTTCCTTTCCTTCGTTTTCGTCGACACGGCGGCGACCCGCTTCGCCGCCGAGACTGTGTTCGTCGCCGCCGCCACGCCCGCCGCCGACACCGTCAGCGCCAGACCGAGCAGCGCTACACTCAAAAATATCCTCATTCAACATACCTCCGCCATTGGGGACAGACCCCGAACCATTGGGGACAGACCCCAGGGGAATGGGAACAGACCCCACGCGGTAGCAAGATATTTCAATGTTTTCTTCATTTTCATTCACCATTCAAGTATTCAAGCCACCACTATGATAGCACGAAACGCCGTCCGAATCAAGACTGTTTTTCAAATCATTTCGCATCTATATTACGGTCTTTTGTCCCGCGGCATTCCTGGCCTTCAGTCCTTACGCCTGCCCGACAGGACATCGTGCGCAAGTTCCTTGCCAAGGTCTCCATACAGGCATTCTTTCACATCCGAATTCCCAACAAGTCCTCTGCGGAAATGATTCGCCTGAAATAGCCAACTGCCTCGATGCGCTTAGAAATATTCCCAGCATAGACAAGCTCAGGGAACATGCTCACACCATGTTTAACATTTAACCGTCTAACCTTCTCCTTCACCTCATCGATCACATCCTCGCCGATGCGCTCTCGCCGCTTGACCTCCACGACATGAATTGCCGCGTCTGTCTGAATCAGCAGATCGATCTGACACCCCTTTATGCGCTGCGTCGTGCGTTGGATGTACGGCGCGGCAGAAACGAGCAACGTTCGCCCAAGCCCAAGTTCGCCCATCAACGTCGAAAGATTCGCGTTTACCAACGCCTCGAATTGAAGTCCGAGAAATGCGTTCAAGCCCGGCAGCTGCTCGATGGACGAAAACCTGAACGCTCCTTTCTCAATCAACGGACGATTCGGCTCAATGTACTTGAGATAGAACCGCACGTAATTGTCGCAGATTCGGTAACGCGGCGACTTCAGCCGCTTGCCGTTGACGGGATTGCAACCGTTATCACAGGATACAAAACCCGCCGCCTCCAACGCCTTGAGATTTGCCGTGACATACCCGCTCGGATCCATTCCGCAAATCCTGGCCAATTCCGTCATGTCGAGAGGGCCATCCCGTAGCGCAATCAGAAGTTTTTTCCTGACGGCAAGGCCTTCTTCAAGCGAGTCGTTGAACATCTCATCGAACTCATTGACAAGTAAACCGTCCTGGCTGAAGCACATTCTCCCGATATTTTCATCTGCGGTCGCCAGCGGGTCGACGTCCTCAAGATACTTCGGAACACCTCCAACAACAGAAAGGACGTCAACCACATCCCGCACCGAGGCACAACTGTTGCGCACCTTCCAGAATTCATACGACTCGCGCATCGACAATTCACGAAGATCCATGCGCATCGTCGGGCGGCCTACGAATCCCGTGCTCTTCAAAATGTACTTGTCGATCCAGCTTGAAACCGAGCCGCACAGGAACATGATGAGTTTGGGCTTCTTGGAAAACCAGTTGTCCCACGCGATCTTCAGATTGCCGGTGAACACGGGATCGTACTTGCCCATCCATGAAACTTCATCAAGCAGCAGAACGGTCTTCTCGCGATGAGACAGGCATCCATCAAGTCGCTTGAACGCATCAAACCAATTAGTCAGCGGCTCATACGCCGTGCCGGTCTGCGCGGCGAGCATCCTTGCAAAGTTTTCAAGCTGCGTCTCATTCGTGACACCCTGCCCCGGATGAACCCCCTCAATCTTGACAAATCTCACACGGTTACGCCGAGCAAATTCCTCAATCAGAGTCGACTTGCCAATTCGCCGACGTCCTCGCACGGTGACAAGCGAAGCTGCCGATCTCCTCCAGAGATTCTTCAAGGCATTGAGTTCCGTCTCTCTACCAACGAACATACGCAAACTCCATTTGACCTATTCAAAAATTACAGCCACCATTTTAGCATTTATCAGCGCATTTGTCCACGATAGCAACTACTAAAAAATGACATTTTCACTTTTTTAGTAGTCACACGCGAAGTCCAGAACAGTCGGGTTACGTCATCGTCGTCTTCCTCTCCGTTGTTTTCGCCGTCGCGGCAACGGTCCTGCTCGCCGCCGCGGCCGCATTCGCATTCGCCGACACGCCAGCCGAATCAAGACTGTTTTTCAAATCATTTCGCATCTATATTATGGTCTTTTGCCCAGTGGCGTTCAGGCCATCAGCCCCTACGCCTGCCCAACGCGCCTGGCAAGCTCCTCGTAACTTGGGCATTTCCATTTCGCGCTGATCGCACGCATGGAGTCCCAGTTCCATGTCCGCCAGTTGTCGAGATGGTTGCTGTCCACTAAAGACTCTTGCAGCGCGGCGAAACGAAAATCGGACATCATAGTGCCCGTCACGCAATAGTTTGTGAACTGGTGGCAATTGTTCGAGAAGAGATCATATCCGACATTCATAGTGCTGTCTTGCAAGGCCCTGACGGCGCGTTGCGCAACGATTAGATCGTGAATCGGGTACGTCCTATAGCAGGCGACGAAAATCGTAATGGCCAGATTCTTGCCGTTAAATCGCGCCAAGAACTTTTCTGGATTGACTACCTCCAATCTTCCAGGACATCCTTGCTCTTCGCCCGCGCGATGGATGATGCTGCCATCCCCGACATAGATGCCGCTATGTTCGACCACGCCCGCCAACTGACAGCAAACCACGCTTCCAACCGCCGGCTCGTCGACATGATCCTTGAGAAACAGCTCGGCCGGCCCGCGGTGTGGCTCCGTGCAGAATTCATACGCCTTCTTCGCCGCAAGATACTGCATCCCACCGGGGACAAGGCATAGCACCGTATCCTTCCACGTCCATCTCATGGTAACAATTCCTCCTTGGTGATTTCGGGATTTTAGATATGTCGGCTAATTCCAAAAACAAATCCAGGAGGCGGCAACATTGCTATACCAACTTAGCCAGCTGATCGCGAAGAGAGTCTTCTGAGAATCCCCAGGCTCGCCTGACGTTGTTCGGATCAAGAATCCGACAATGATGCGTAATCATATTCTGTTGAAGCCGCCAACCGTTACTTTGCGCAAGGTCATTCCAGAAGACCTTCCCGCCCATTGTCTTGACAGGAATATTCGGCAACGAATTCAAAAGTCCAGAATCACCGACGGCCTTGAAAAGAGCCGCCAACGACGTCACCACGGCCGTAACGGCCTCAATCTTTTTCACACTATCATCGTTTTGAGACATCATAAACCTCGCTCTCTTGTAATTTGTATTAAAGTTTAACCTACAACCGGCTCACATCGAACAAACATGGCGACACTAAACCTTATCTGCGCTCTTTTCCACGCATCCTCCCTCTTCGTCACATGCGCCGTTGAGTTCCTTAATGATGCTTTTAATCGAGTGCGCACGTAAAAGTTCCTTGCATTTCTGAAAGCGATTCAGCGGACGAGCATACACGCGTCCGGGCAATGTTACGTTACCGCCGATCAGTCTCTCGCCAAGCCTCCAGCATCCAGAGACGATGTCGCTTGCAACCCGAACATTAACGATCATGCGCGAAACCATCGACCTGATGTTGGCATAGTCAAGCTCTTCCAGAATCAACTTGGATAGGCGTTGAGAATTAAACGTGTATCCAGATATTTTCCTTTTTGAATTGCACCATTGCCATGCGGCATTTCTCATAAGCGAATACTGAACCTCTCCACCACCCTCGGAATGTCCGACAACAATCACATCTTTATTGGAATAGGTCATGCACACCGCTTTAAGAAGCGATGCCGCAAGGCGGAATTGCGGAGGAGTCTTGCCGAAAAGCTGCATCGTATTCTCAGTCCAGTCTTTCCTCGACAGCCGCTTTGTCCCGCAATACGAAACGACTATCGGACAATCCGTCTTCGAGTCGCTCGACATCCGCTCTTGTGTCACCCGCGCGATGAAATGCGGCTGTGACTTGAAATCCACAAGCCTTTCGTCCATCCCCATAGCTCCGCACACTTCGCGCCGAAACGCGCGAGGGAAAGCATCCAACGGCTTAATCATCCCAGTCGCGCGTTCATACACATAAGCGAACCGCGTCTTGAATCGACGTCGCCGCTTTAAGCCGAAATGCGGAGAGACGACATCCTCAAACCAAAAGACATCCCGTGTGCCGTCTTCTGTAGCCAAACTTTGAAACACGCGGATTTCATCCGATTCCAAGAATTTTACAGCAGGGCTACTTTCAACGCCGTCACATCGATTTTGACCATCTAAATAGATGTCGGCATACATGGCGCATCTTGCCACCATCTTCTTATCAGGGCATTCCGCCAGCGCTTGGTATGACACATCTGAAGGGTTGTCATCGGACCGTACTTCCTGCGGTTCCAATGTCATATTTTTTGGTGGGTCGCACAATCCAGCTACGGCCGCAGCGTCAATCAAAACTTTCCACCCCATCTCGCAGCGCTTCACTTGTTCATCACACAATGGGTCAAATTCGACGAGTCCAGCGTGTCTGCGCCATTTCTGGGTCTGATTCAAGACAAACGCGCCATCCTTTTTCAACTGCAGCAGCTCTTCTTGTGCACCGTCAAACGAACGATATCCGCACACGCGCATATACGTACTCCACCGATGGTGTTCCATCCTTGCCAAGACATCTCGATTCTTCGCAATGTTTATTTTCTCGCGAAACACCTCGTATGCAACGCGCCGAGACCGCGTTCCGTCTTCGTTTCCGCCAACGTCGACAAGGACAAGTCTGCCGTGCCCCAATTTTATGTCCGGCCGCAATTCAATGCCCCAAACACGGCAAAACGTCAGGCAGCGCAGCGCCAGGATCTGACTTGAGCGCCGATTGTAAACGCCGGCCTCAGACCAGTATCTCTTCATGTCGTCTTTCAAATCCTGCCGGAAGAGTTTCCCAAACCGTCGGTTCCAATCCACACACTGATACACACCTTCGGAAATCAAATTCCACCGCCAATTTATCGCCGCCGCCAGATCGTCAATCTCATCTGCATGAAACGAGCTGTAGGAGTAAAGTCTCTTCAAATCACCAAAGATCTCGATGGAAACATTGTCGTTGCTCGCCTCGTTCAACGTCAGGACGTTTGCCAGCCGCGGATTCTCAATTCGCACGAACAGTTCGACATGTCGCCTCTCGAACTGCTCCTTCAAGATATCGCTCACTCGCAGACATTCTCGAATATTCACCGAGTCATCGTCCATGCAGAAAACAATTCTGTCAAAAGAAGCGTGATTGCGACGAAACCATGTCTCAAACTGCTCCATCCCGACCTGCATCTGCTCATAAGACAGCCCGTATTCGTCGAGTCTGGCGGCTATTTCAGGTGCGGACAGTAAGAATCGCTCCCACCGCTCGCGTTTCCTGTCGACGACCGTAAACGGAAACCGACTAATCGTTTTACCATCCGGTCCAACAAAGCCGGAAATGCACAGGTTGACGCTCAAAAACTCACGACCGGCTCGGTCAAAGCCAAGCAGCAATGTCCTGCACACTCCTTCCACGGTCGCGGTGTCCGGATGGAGCGTCAAGCCCGGGAAGGAAATCGGCGGGAATCGAGAGACAAAATCACGAGCGATCAATTCCGCATCACGAACGACAGAGACCGAAACCATTTTTCCAGTTTTTTTGTACACGCCTTCGGCCCAGGCCATGAACAGGCCCTCGTTGTCAATATTGCCGGCCCTGACAAAAAAGCGCCATTCGCCATAGGCAAAGTCGTTATCGATGATCCTTTCAGCAAGGCTTTGAGCCATTGCCATGTTCGCATGCCCGTCGTCGCCAAGAAAATAGTGATATCGCCCTTTGGTCACGGAAAGCGCAAACCAATCCGAAAGCACCGAGACCAGACGCCTGTAGAACCGCCTGGACAGTGCGGCGCTCTTTCCCGCACTCGCTTGCTGCGACTGCTTCGGCGGCAAGTTGACGAACGTCCAAAATGCGCCCAGTTCGTCGGCCAAGTCCGTCAAGCGAGCCTGCTCAAGCGGATTGTACATGACGCTCTTGGGCAAATTGAACTCGATGCGGGTTTCAGGCACGGCCGTATGAATACTCCTGGCCAGTAGACGATCTCGCTCCGAGAGCCCCCAGAACACATGCAGCAGATCCTCGTGCATAACAAAGAGCTTCTGCAAGTTATTCATGGCGGTGCGCCCGAAAATCGACAGTAAAATCGCAGCCATGTAGAAAATCACCGCCGTCTGGAATGCACCGTAGTTCACGCGAGCCGAGAGAGAAAGCGGCTTGCCGTAAGCACGCCCTTTCGCGATCATCGTCATTGACGTTCGGTTTGTCGCCCTCAGGATTCGCGCGGTAAAGTCGTCTGCGTCGGAAGACTCGACGGGAAAATAAAAAAATGTCGTGAAGCCCCAGACAAAAAGGACACAGCCGAACAGCACTCTGACCCACCATCGTCTAAACCACGGGTGTACGACGTACAGCAACCAACCGAAGGCCGCAAACAGCGATAACGCAAAAGCGGCAATGCTCAGCGCGCCGAGCATAGACGCGGCCCCCGTGTGTAATGAATGCGCGAGCCAACATGTCCCGATTGTCACCGTCAAGAGAACAAGCAAGGTAGCCCACGGCTCGATTTTAATCAACAAGTTCCGCTTTCCCCTGCTGTAAGCATGGTGTACGCTCTCAAATCTCCGACCTATTTCGGCAAACCCTTGCGAATCAAAACCTCTGATCATCGTTATCGTTCCTTGTTAGCGACAACCTCATCACGGCGTTCTCCTCTCAACTTCAAGAGGCGTTCGTATTGCTGGCGAGTAACGAGACGCGGTCGCAGCCCCTTGATGCAAGGATCGTTATGCATCGGTGGCCACCAGTACATTCCGCACAAATTCATCAGCTTTTCACATAGCGGCTTACGAATGGGAATATCCATATCCATCTATGTCCCATTCTTAGATTCGTGCTAACAGCTGGAGTGCACCAACCAAAGCTCCGAGGATGAAGCCCAGAACCTGCACAGCGCAGAAGTTCTCCGCCATAAACTCGTTGAGCGTCCGATGGAACGTCTCGACGGACATGCCATCAACGGCTTCCGTGACTCGCTGCTCAAGACGGAGTTTTCCAAGAATTGCCTGCTTGTTCTCTCCGATCAACTGAGCAACTTTGACGCCGACCTTCGGAAGAACGCCTTTTTCCAACTTCTCGCGCAAAAGTTCCGATGCGAACGCGCGGTCTATGAACTCAGGAACTTTCTTTCGAAGATAATTGGCGATAAAGCGCTTGCCGCGCACCTTCAGCTCGCGAATCAGCCCACCCATCACTTGCCTCCCCTCACCGTTTTTCATCCAGTCAGTCAGCTGATCAGCGTATGCAAGCAATTTCTCGCGCAACATCACTTGCGTTGCCTCCCGCCGCAGCCATCCGTCCAGCTTCGCCTTCAAACTTGCATAATCGGCAAAGTTGTCCATAACATAGTCGGTAACCGCCTCCGCGCCAAACCCTAACGGCAGTCTTTCCGCCAGTTTATGCCGCAGGAAGACGCGCAATTCTCCGCGCACCTCGTCAATCATGCCGTCCGCATTGTCACGAATCGCATCAACCAACTTTTCGACGATGAACCGCCGCGAATCTTCGCCCTTTATCCTAGGCAGTATCCATCCGTCCCATACCTTTGCCCAGACATCCTGTGTCGCCACACCGTCTATAACCGCAAGCACTTCTCTCTCGACCGCAGGGGACACGAACTCGACTATCTCGTCCTCGTGCTCCACGAGATACCGTTGCACCCAGTCGCGAAACTGCGTCATCCGCGAGGCGTCGTTCACAAACGTCAGCACTTCGTTCTTCATCTCCTCGACGAGTGCATCGGGGTTGATAAGCTTCTTTCCGACCATATTGCCAAGCGACACAGCCATCTCTCGCTTCTGCTTCGGAACAATCCCCTGGATTCGTCCGCAGAAATGCGGTTCGTAAGGCTTGAAGAGATACCAGAGCGCAAGCCAGTTCGTGATATACCCTACGGCACCCGCCAAAAGAACCGGCATGAACCATCGTACGCACCCGTCAATCGCCGCCGCCGTTTCCTCGGGCAGCGCAACCCGCACGGCCACGTACACAACCTCGGCGCCCAACACGAGCCAGCTGAACCAACTGAGGAATCGATCCCATCTCTTCCATGCGTGCATTGGCAATCTCCACAAACTCAGCACATGATCCGCAGAAACGAATCGTGCATGTCCCACTTCTTCTTTTCGAAGTTGTAGGGGATAAGCGGCGGCATGGCGTTAACGCCATTGGCCTTGTGAACCCAATAGCAGTTGCCGCGCATGACAACAAAGCCCTCCGGTCCGTAGCCGACCAGCCTGTCGCACCTCTGCCGCGTGAGCATCACCCCTCGCGCATCATAGGCATCCGCACACCCGTTCACATATTCTACTTTCGCGACCTCTCTCATCGTTAGCCTCCCACCTCGTCACGCCTTCGTCATGCTTCAAAAGATGGTTGTCAAATGACAGAACAACGTTTCACTCATCCTCTTCGACAGGTTTCCACTTTTGATCTTTGCCTTCTTTCTTGGACTTCAGAAACTCATCTCGGAGCGCCTGCCTTGAAAGCGTCTTGCCGGAACGGAAGTATGCCTTTGCTGTCTTACCGAGTCCGTAGGTAACACTCGCCGCGACAACGCTCTTGAGCCCAGGGGGCATCAATGTCGCCAAGAACTTTCCCGCAAACGATCCAGCGGCAATTCCCATCAGAATACCTATCACGTTTTTGCCTACCGTCTCACCATAGACCGACCCTATTCGCATAATCATATACGCCTCGTTCAAACTAAGCGGGATCATGTCCGACAACGGCAAGGCACATGGAAGCGCGATCGCAAAACTGCGGCCAGCCCCCCAGCGAATAAAGGAGTCTGCCGCTTCGTCGCACGCCACACGCCACACGGCCTGCCGAGACTCATAGTAACCGTCCCAAGCCGCCTCAAATGCAACCAGTTCATCGCGACCAGTCCTTGAGGTGATCATTGATTTCGTTCGCGAAATCAACTGGTCAAGGCCGGACTTCGTCTCACTTGAAACCATGACGATGCGAGATTCAGGAACAAGCGAACTGACCGCAACATTCATCGTCTCGAACTGATTTTTGCGCATGCCTTCAGACTTGGTAACGACAAGCATTACCTTTTCACCAAACGCCCTAACGATCTCACGATCGGCATCTTGAACACGAGACCCCGGACCATCCACACAGTACCACACATTCGTGATCACATTTTCGGACTTGCCAGTTGCCAGACGTTTAACCAATTCACCTTTAAGAAACTTAATGTAATCAGCGACCGTCATTCTCCCAGGCTCCATGCCCTCAGAGTCAACAAATATCGCCGCCGCCGTTTCGTAGGTAGTAAAGCCTTGCGTAACAGGCATTCCGGCACCAATGGCAGAGTCAGGGACGGTTTCCCGTCCCGTGACCGCCTGAATGAGACTCGTCTTGCCGACCCCAGTCTTGCCACAGACAAGGATCACAGGCCTAAATTTCATTTCAGACATAATAAGCTCCCAATTAGCGTCAATGCGTCTTCTTGTAATTGTCAAGGTAGGACTTGAAAAGGTCAAAGTTAAAGTTAACCTCTGGCGGCGGTTCTCCAAGTGCCTTGGCAATCGCGATCTTCTCAAACTGCGTCTGCACGAACCACCCCATCGCACCTGTCAACGTAGCCGCAACAGTCCCCGTGATGCAAGCTCCAGCAACCGTTCCCAGTCCAGGGATTAATTTCAACAGACTGGACGCCGCCATCGTTCCGACCGCCCGCGCAATCATCGGCATCGCCATCACGGAAAGTTCCTTGCCCTTCAAGCCATAAAGCGCGGCAAGACCACCGATCATTCCGACCTGAATCGGAGTGATGATCGCCGCGTCGGAAAGCGGAATTGGGGACGCGCCAGCCGCAGTCGCGGCAGTTGTTGCGGTGACAATAATCCCCCTTGCCTTGCCTTTCTTGCCAAGAACCGCCTGCTTACGCCGTTCAAGGTCTACCCGCTGTGCGTAGGCAAACGCGTCCTTGTACGCTTCCGGCAGCATCTCCAACGTGAGTTCCATCAACTCCTTGCTGCCGAGAGCGCCTCCCTCGACATCCGATGTGAACACAATCCGATTCTCTGCAATGCCATTGTCGAGCAGAACTTTCTTGAGCGCATCTTTCTGATTCTGTCGCATGATGTCACTTTTAGTGATGACGACTATCAAATTCTTCGGCGTAAAAATTTCCTTAACAAGTTTGAGGTCACATTCGGTAATCCGTGCCCCCGGCCCCTGAATCGCATACCACACGAGATGGATGTGATTGTCAACATCCATATCAGTCACCTTGCTGTTAACAAAGCCCCTCGTATATTCAACAAACTGCGGCTCCGTATCTCCCAGCTCCATGCCGCGAGAATCCCAAATAGAAATCTCATCGTTTTCATAATGGTCGAAGTCCATCGTCTTGGGCTTGCCATCGCCAATTGCATCGGACGGCACGACATCACCAAGAATCGCCTTGATAAGCGAACTCTTGCCACTACCCGTGTAGCCACACACGAGGATATTCGGACGTTTACGATAAATTTTCGAGGCCTTATCGTATTCATCGGTGAATTTCTGTTTCAGCACCTCTTCGGTCAATGTTTCATTTGCCATGTTTCTGTCCCTTTCTTGCGCCTATCGCCGTGCGAGACCGTCTCGCGGACATTGAAAAAGGGGGCGCACTTTCCCTTCCTCATGTACTCTAGGGTAGCCCTGGACAGGCTCGAAAGGAATACACAAGTGCGAGAAGGCGCCCCGAAGGGCGCGCGACTCGCAAACATGTCGTTCCTTTCTTTGAAATATGTCCAGTATTTCCCCAGAACGTCGTGTTTGCTGTTACGCAAAGCTGTCAATGCGATCGCGGGGTGGGCTTCAAGTCTTGCGGCGACAGGAATGTCGCCGCCCCGGCTGTTGCCAGTTCCCGATCTATAGGGTCGCTCGGTCGCCCGAACGACAACACCATTATACCATTTTCGCAAAGAGAAATGGGAGAATATCATATCACCATGTCTTCCCGCAAACTTAAGTCTCGCGGCCCGTTCCCATTCCGTTGGGTTCTGTCCCCAACTGCGGCCCGCGCAACGCAAGGAGATCGGCGGCGAGGATTTCCGCCTCCCAGTCGATTTCGCCATCGTATCCGCTCGCCGTGTCAGCCATTTTCATCCGCCTTTCGACACGGCGCCTCAGAGCGCCGCGCACCAATATTCGAGTTTAGCGCCTGTGATCGGGTTCCGGCCCTTGAACGACCGGTACCACACCCGCGGCGCATTCTGACGATTGCCCTGGCCGATGGTCCCGAGCGGCTTCAGCGACATCCCGTTGCACACGACCGGCAACGGCAGCAGTTCATCATTTCCGTCAGCCTCTCGCGCATTCGTCGCCCCAGAGGCCGGGACAACCGCGACATTGAGCGCACGTTCGGCGAACCAGATGGCGGTCTGGATCATCGCCCGCTGACCCATGAATCCCTGAACTTCACCTTCCAAGTCACCGCGCATCGCGGCGCGGCGGATGCCGGGGCGGTCGAACGCGGCGATTCCCGTGCGCCACAGCACCCCGTGGCAATCGAAGAACCAGCCGGGGCCGACCCGTCCCGCCTTCACCGCCCGACGCATCCACTCGCCGACATTGTACGCGCCGGCGAACTCGGGATATTTCGCCGCTTCGTTCGCGAGCTCGACCTCCCGAATCCGCGGGTCGGTTTCAAGCGACACCTGCGCCCGATAGCCTTCGGCCGTGAGCGCGACCTCGCGGACCGTGATTGTCTCGCCACAGAGCGGACCCGACCGCCCATTCGCCTTCGCCACCATCGCGGCGAGATACGCCTCCCAGACCGCGCGCGTGCGGTCGAGTTCCGAGATTTCCGGGAATCGCGGTTTGCGACGAAAGAGATCGAAAAGCCCCATCGCGCAGATTCCAAGCTCGTTACGCGTCAGCGTTCGACGATTCGTTTTTCATGCCGCCGAACGATTCCCCGGCGAGCCGCTCCATGGCGCGCGCCTGTTCGATCGTGATGATCCTCGGCTGCGGACCCTTGACCCCCGGGTCTTGATTCCGCGGCCACGTCACCATACCCGTCAGTTTTTCAATCCATGTGAATTTACTCATCGCACACCTCACCTTTCACACCAATAGGCGCTGCGCAACTCCCACTTGCGCTTGTTCCAGTCGGGTTGCGTCAGCGCGTTTCCGATCTGATGGGCGTCGGCGGCGAACAGGCGATACATTCCGCCGAACTTGATGACGCAGCCTTCCGGCCCGTACCCGATCAGTTCACCTTGGCGCGACGCGCCTTTTACGTTGTTGCTCCAGTAAATCCGCACGAGCGTCGGGGTTTCCTGCACCGCCTTGCACATCGTCATCGTCGTTCTCCTTTCCTTCGTTTTGGTCGACACGGCAGCGACCCGCTTCGCCGCCGAGACTGTGTTCGTCGCCGCCGCCACGCCCGCCGCCGACACCGTCAGCGCCAGACCGAGCAGCGCTAAACTCAAAAATATCCTCATCCAACCGCAATTCTTTATAATGCTAGACACCGTAGAGAAACCACGCCCCCTGAACACGGTATCGCATTCGTCGAATGCCAAGACACCGTGGATTTCAGATAAACCATAAGGCATCAGCAAAACGTCACGGAAACAACAATCGGGTTTATCGCCCCAAGTCCCCACCATTTCGCAGGGGATTGGGGAAGGGTCATTTACCGCGAGATCGGGATCGGCGTCACCGACGACAGGTCAACCTTCCATTCGCCGTTGACATTATGCGCCTTGAACGCCAGGCCGCGGCAACCGTCGTCCTTCAGCTCCTTTACGATCTTCGGATCGGTCGGCGTGACGCGAACCGTGCGGTGCATGGGCGAATCGCCGATCACTTTCAGCTTGCTGCCCATAATGACCTTGCTCAGTTTCACCATGTCATCGTCGACAAGCTTGTCGAACATCAAGTCCGCGACTTCGGGATTCTCCTCCAGCGCCTTAAGCGACTTCCGATCCATGTAGTGATACTTGAGGAACGCCGCCTTGTCGTGCTTCACAATGCCGGCGGCCAGTCCCCTCAGCGCCTCGTCCGGCGAAGGTCCCCCGCAGCCCGCAAGCGACAACGCCAGCAGTCCGGCCAATCCGCAGTTAATCCAGTTGATCTTCATTTTGTCCTTTCGTTCGTTGGTTTTGATAAAAGCGTAGGCTTAAAACCGCCGCGTCAGTCGCCCAGATAGTCCTTGAGCTCGTTGTCCATGCGCTTATTCGCCGCGTCGTCGAAGCTATACCCCATCTGCGCAGACCCCATCGCGGCGAAAGCGGCCGCCAACAGCCAATACAGGCACAGCATACGGGGCGTCAGCTTCGGCTTCGCCGCGTCCGCGGCATCCTTTGAGCCCAGGCATCCCAGCACGACGATGGCGATCTGCGCGGGCCATTTCACCAACGGGACGAAACTGGCGCAGAACACCGCCACGGCAATCCAGGCCGGCAGCGAAATGTCATTGGCGCGGCGGACCATCACGGGCAGGAAAACGGCATTGCCGATTACCGCCGCCGCGGCGGCGATTGAAATGCACACCGTATGCGTCTGAACGTAATCGCTGAAGATGCCGATTCCGTAGGCGATCAAGAACACCGCTGTGAGCGGCAAGAACAACAGCAGATACGCGGCCCAGTATTCGCCGCGCTTGGCGCGTCCTTCAAACGAGAGCAGCTCTTCGGGACGCTTGACCTTGTCAATTACGGCGGCGAAAGCCCCCTTCCGCGTTTCCGGCTTTTCCTGCGGCTGCGCTTCGGGCGTCTTCGCTTCGCTCACTTCTTTTCCGTCTTCACTCATTGTATGCTCCTTAACCGTTGTATTTCCCCGTTCAGAGACGAGACGATCCGCCCCGGGGACAAGGGCACACCGCCTTTAATACCCTATACAACGATTCCCCCGGGGGTGTGACAAAAAAACTGATCCTCCAAGAAGCCTGCAGCATAAAACGTAATTTATCCGCGCATAAGCGAAATACATTCGGAAACTGCACTTGGCACTCGGTAAGTGTTCAAGGACTCACACTGGAAGGACATCTGAGATGACAAACCAAACAGATCATTTGGGCAGCGCATACACGATGTACTGATGCAGGCAAGTCCCGACGCCGTAACGCTTTTATGGGATCAGTCCGCCCTGCGATTCTTTACAATGACAGACAGTCCTCCGTTGAGCGATTCCAGTTTAAGCGTCAGCCACAGATTGATCTTTTCGGCAATTATGTCTTCTAAACATCACAGATCGCAATATTATCAAGACTTGCTTTTCGCGGACAACACACCTGCGAAAACTCAAGCGTACGACAAGAGAAACTCACCAGCATTTCTTAGAAACCAATTTTCAGGTTCCTGGAAATACGGGGTTCCTCAGACTAACATATTACCTGGGTGCAACGAAAGTTTTATGCGGCACCAACGCCGTACGGCGTAGGTTTGACACGGAAAGCACGGAAACGCGGGTGTAAGCCGAATCGCCCTGACGGGTGATGGCGGTGAGGCGGCGACGGTCCAAGCCGTAGGCTTGCGAACCGGCGTCGTCTCAGCGCCGTCAAGCGCGCGCAAGCGCGATTCCGGACTCGGATGCGTTTCGGTGTCTTCCGTGTCGAAAATTCGGAGGCATATGGACGGATATATGTGCATCTCGATCTTCCCTTTTAAAGCGTGACTCCTTGCATAAAAAGCTCTGTGCACCCCTATTACCTTTTCGACACATCTTATGGTTGACTTGGGACGGGTGCTTAGTGTATAATCACGCGCAAGGGGAAAATCAATCTCTTCGCGCGCGAACAGAAAACAGATGCTTGCAATTCACGGCTATACGGTTGAACGGGAACTCGGACGCGGCGGCATGGCCGTCGTCTACGAGGCCGTTCACGACGCTCTCAGAACGCGCCACGCCGTGAAGGTGTTCGACGCTCCGCAGGGAGAAAACGCGGCCGCGCTCGCCGCGAAGTTCACGGCCGAGGCCCGCATCCTCGCCACTTTGCGCCATCCGAACATCGTGCGCGTCACGGACCTCGGCACGACCGACGACGGACGCCCCTTCTTCGTCATGGACCTCCTCGCGAACGGCTCGCTCGCCGACCGGCTCGCCGCCAGCGAACCGCCCTGCCCAGCGACCGTGCGCGACTGGTACGCGGGCTTGCGCGGCGCACTCGCGCTCTGCCACCGGCACGGCATCGTCCACGGCGACATCAAGCCCGAGAACGTGCTCGTCGACGACGACGGGCAGCTCGTCCTTTCCGACTTCGGGATCGCCCGGCTGACCGACCGCGAATTCCGCGCCGGACTCGACCTCGCGACGGCGACGCTCCCCGGCAACTTCGGCACGCCCTACACGCTCGCCCCCGAATGCCGTCACGGCGAAAAGGCCAGCACGGCCGCCGACGTCTATTCGCTCGGCGTGCTGCTGTTCAAGTGCCTGACGGGACTCTGGTTCGAAGGCTCGCCGCGGCTTCTGAACGAAATCGACGCGGCCTTTCCCGAATGGTCGACACTGCTGCGCCGGATGCTCGCCCGCAAACCGGCAGACCGTTTCGCCTCCGCCGACGACCTGCCCAAAACGGCGCCGGAACCCGTCGCCATGCAGACGGCGGACACGCGGGGCGAACCGGTCGTGAAGCCGGACTGGCCGGAAATCGACCGGACTCCGCTTTACGACCCGAATCGGACCCGCGCCGGGCAACCCCGCGCATCCGGCTTCGGACGCACGATCCGCAACTGGTTCGTCGGTTCGTGCGCAACGATCCTTATCGTCCTCCTCATCAACTACACCTGGAAATTCTTCTACATGTACAGCCGGCGAGATGCCCATCCCGACTGGCTCGAACATGTATTCCCCTGACTATGGCAACCGTTCCCACCACACCTAAAGAACTCATCGCCGCGCTTCAGTCCGAAGGCGAAATCGACGAAGCGCGCTGGCAGCAGTTCGACGAACTCTACCGCCCCGTCATCCGGCTGTTCCTCGAACAGAAGTTCGGCCCCCTGCTCGCCGACAACGGCGAAGACATCGCGCAAGAGGTGATGATCCGCCTCGTCGCGGCCTTTCGCAACCGGCAGTACGACGCGGCGAAGGGACGCTTCCGGCGCTATCTCGCCGCGACGACCTACAATCTCGCCGTCAACGCCTTGCGCAAGCTCAACCCCGAACGAACGCATACGCGCGCACTTGAACCGATCGACCTCGAGACGATTTCCGATCCGGCGTCGTCGTGCGTTTACAACCAGCTCGAAAGCCAGTTCCAGGAAGCCGTCTATCAGCGGATGACGAAGCTCTACTTCACGAACTTCGCGCACGATCCGACGGACCGCGCAGTATGGGAAGCGTACCGCCGCGGCGAAACCTCGAGCGAAACCGCGAAGCGTCTCGGCAAGACCCCGGAAGCAATCCGTCAACAGCGCAATCGCATTCTGAAGACGCTTAAGTCCTTAGCGGAAGAATGATGCCTAAATCGGCAACCACAGGCCTTTTCGCAAGGGCTCATGAAAGTGGAAACGCCCGCGCCGCCCGGCCCGAGGCGCAAAGCCCGCGCAACGGCCGCGCCCCATTCTCAACGGCGAAGTCTATCGTCGACGCCTGCACCGGATCAAGCTTATCTCTCTTTGGCAACCAGCTCATGTTTCGATCCGGTCAGAGAGGTGATGAATCTGACAGCAACTTTGTCTCCTCCAAGACGGCCCGTTCTCTCTGAAGTTCCAGTTGAAGCTCTTCTTCCGTCGGCAGCGTCAAATGGTATTTAACGGCGAAGAGGTTGCGTTCATGTTCGTTCAAGGTATAGCGAATCACCGCCTCGTCCCTATCCGAACCAAGAACGATTCCAACGGGCGGATTGTCGCCCGGATTCATCATCTCGCGTTCATAATAATGCTTGTAGAGCTGCATCTGCCCAATATCCTCGGGCGTAATCTTACCGACCTTGAGGTCAACAAGGAAGAAGCACCGGGCTATGTAATTGTAGAAGACAAGATCACAATGATAGACTTCGTTACCGACATGAATCGGGCACTGCTCGCGCACAAGCGCAAAGCCGCGTCCAAGTTCCATCAGGAATTTGCCGAGGTGCTTGATGAGGCCCCGTTCCAAGTCACTCTCCGCATACCCCTCGGTGGCAACGCCTGTGAACTCCAAGATCGCCGGACTGCGAACGATGTCCTTCGGCTCTGGTCGATGGCGTTTCACATGCTTCGAGGCATCCTTGAGGTCGACATGATTGGCAATCAGGCGTTCGTAGAACTGCGTCGAGACCTGCCGCTGAAGGTCGCGAACGCCCCAGCCTGACTTGATGCACTCCTCAAAGTAGAACTTCCTTTTCGTAACGTTTTCAATGCATGCCAGAGTCCTGTAGTGCGACCAGCTCAATTTGTCACACAGTGTGTGACAATTCGGGAAGGCAAGATAAACAAGACGCATATACCGTAAGCTCGCCCCGGTGTATCCCGGGCCGAACTCCGCCGTCAACTTGAGCGAAAGCCTCTTGATAAGGCCATCGCCATACTTGGCTCGGCCCGCCCCACCCTGCTTCTCGACAATTTCCCGTCCCACATTCCAATAGGCGGCGACCATCTCCTTGTTGGCGACGGTGTAAACCTTAGCCCGCGCCTTCGCGATATACGATCGAACGCGCTTGTACAGCTCCGCCTCGACAGCTTCGACAACCTCCACTGTCGGCTTCGCCTTACAAGCGACCGCTTTGCCCTTGACTGATCTCTTCATCTTCAACCTCCCTTTCAAATTATACCATCATTCTGCCTTGAACTTCGCGGCTTCATGCGCCAGCACGACCGACTTCCCCGTCTCGGCCTCGCCCTTGATGTAGAAGTCCCCCTCCTGCGCCACGACGAAATCTATCGACGACGCCTGTACCGGATCAAGCTTGTCTCTCTTCGGTAACCAGCTCATACCATATTCATCCCGCTACTTCATCAGGGTTCTCCGGACACTCGACGCTCTAAATATACATTCAACTTAAATCAATTCATTCTCAAATCGATTCCGACAAGTCTGCCGCCCAGATTTTCTTTGCGAGTTCTGCATACAGTGCAGACCGTTCTGCGATATCCGCCTTCTTATAGTCCGAATAGGCATGAAACTTCAATCCGTGCTGCCTAAAGAAGTTAGTGAAGTTCGGGTTATTCTGGTAGGCCATCGCCGTCAACGACCTGGCAAGAAGATTCTCTCCATCATAGTGCGGCAGTTTCTCGACCGCGCGCATGTCATTGTAGGACTGATTCGTTCCTCTCGGAAGAAGAATTAAATCGCCTATGCGATTACGGCACTCCGAGAAGTCCAATTTCTGATCAAACTCATCTCGATGCCAGTCAAAATGGTCACTCCA
>JAZQPI010000047.1:0-3036 GCA_045628545.1 Kiritimatiellia bacterium | reverse complement strand
CGCAGGAGCGCGTGGTAGACGTCGAAGACGGCGCCTTCGAGTTCGTCGCGCCAGCCCTGGCCTTCGGGCAGACGCCCCTTCAGGAGCCCGAGCTCGCGCTGGTTCCTGCGGTGCGCCTTGCGTTCGGGACGATGGGTGCGCCCTGTGGGCTTGCGTCCGCCGACGTAGTGGATGATGCCCGGGTCGAGGATCGCCTCCAGGACCTCGCGGCGCGGATGGACGCGCCACTCCTTTCGCCAGGGCGGGCATTTCAGGAGCCGTTCGAGCCATCCGTCCGGATAGTTCCACTTGATCGGAAGCCGCTTGGTCCGGGCTCCGAAGATGACGTTTTCGGCGTCTTGGTCGACGGCGAGCGAGGTGTCCTTGTGAGCCTCGTACCAGGCGATGATCTGCGCGGGGATGTTTTCGCGCCGGTAGGCGTCAACATCGATAACCAGGGTCGCGTTGCTGAAGCCGTAGCCGGCCTCCTCCGGCCAGCCGCTTGCGACCAGGTGCGGACGTGTTTCGCGTCTGCTTTCGTTCACGGCGGCGGCGATATACCCTTCCGCGGCCAATGGAAGGGAATAGAGATCCTCGAGATCTCTGCGGATCAGCATGTCGATGTCAAGGTAGACGAGATTGCCGTGGACGTCGTCCGGCAGGAGTTCGGTGCAGAGCGGGAAGGCCCAGAGGAGGGGTGACCACTTGTCCGAGCGGAACAGGTCGGCGTGTCGGCGCACGAGGGGATCGAAGTCGAGGAAGACGAGGCGTGCGAAGGGGAAGCCGGCGGCGATCTGGAGGAGCCTTTTGTCGAGGCCCTGTTCCCTGAAGCCGAGTCCGCAGGCGATGTAGACGGAAAGCGGGCGGTCCGCCGCGGCGTTTTTCAGAAGCGAGTAAAGTGCGACGGCGAGGAGCGTGAATCCCCGTGCGTCGGAATTGAAGAAGACCTGCCTGACGGTTGCCATGACGGGCATTATACCACGTATGTAGTTGTCAAGGGTAGGGGGTAATTTTTCTTTGTCTCAAAAAACAACGGTTTTACAGGGCTTTTCCAGCGGAAGCCCTTTCGAATCAAGGGAATGTGTTCGAGTTGTGAACGTGAGCCGAGCCAGCGCGACCCCAAGCGCTGGCTGGCGAGGCTCATGTTTGCAACTCGCTCGACCGTTCCGGAAGGTGCGCGTACACCTCCGTCGACACGGACTTGACGAACGACGAACGCGTCGGATAGCCGAACTCCGTCATCGTCTCGCGCCCCACTTCGGAATACGCCGTGCCGAGCTTGCGCTCGTAGAAGTTCTGCATGTCGCGGTTGGGAGAAGGCACACCGCTCAGGATGTACCAGGCGTAGGTGATTACCTTCCTCGCCGCCGCCATGCAGACCTTGTTGTATTCCTTGCCGGAGGCGAGCTTGTAACGTGCCCACTTCCCGATCGGGCAGTCATCGCGCATGAGCATCGTCTGTCCGATCTCCGCGCAGAGGTGCTTCACGTCCGAGCGCCCGAACTTCGAGAGGTGGTCATGGCCCTTCCCCTTGCGCTTCTGGCGACGCTCCTGTTCGCCGCTCGCGTTGACCGCCGGGTTGAGCCCGAAATACGAGACAAGGCACTTCGCCGTCGGGAACCTGCGGATGTCCTCGATGAAGACGATGATCGCGAATGCGATGTAAAGCCTGATGCCGGGGAGCTGCATCAGCCGCAGGACGTCCTTTCTCCGGATTGCGATCTTCTTGATCCGCAAGGCATCTGCCGCCCGTTTCCTGCTGAAGTACTCGAAGTCCTCCAATTGGCTCTCGACAAGCGCACGCTGGTTCGGATCGATGGTCATGCCGTTGAGAAAGGCGCGGATCTTCTCCGCCTTCTTCGGCCTGCCGCGCTTCGGGAGGGGTAGCCCGTGCGAGTTGCAAAACGCCCAGATGCGGTTCGACGACCGCGTCGTGTCGCGGGCGCTGCGGATGTAGCCGGAGATGAGGTCGCGGTAGCCCGCGTACTCCTCGGACGGCATCCACACCGTCTTGCCGTTGGCGTTGCCGCGGGCGTAGGCGTACGTCAGCTTCTCCGAGTCGATGCGGTCGTTGACCTTGTCCTTCTCGCTGATGCTGTGGAGGATGTCGGAGTTCAGCACCTCGACCTTCCGCCCGATGGCCTTCAGCCGGTTCACGATGACGCGCGTGTTGCCCGACGCCTCGACCAGCGTCAGCGCGTCCTTCGGGATCCAGCGCTCGTAGACCTGCTCCATGTCCTCGAGGAGGACGTTGGGGATGTTGCGCCTGACCTTCGGGTCCGACCCGTGCCGCCACTCGGCGATGCACAGCGAGAGGACCCGCGTGTGGGCGTCCATGCCGACCAGCGTCACGGCCTCGCCCTGCGATTGATTCTTATCGCTCATTGTGTTATCCTTTGTGGTGCTGCCACGTATTGGAGCAGGCGGGTACTGCAAGGTTGCATTCACGTATACGGGGAGTTTAGCCCCAAGCAGGTGGTTTCCGCCGGCGCTCAGACATAATAACGGGTGATGAACCCAGGGTATAAGTCGAGCGTCTCCCATGCGTCACAGCAGATGGTTACCAATCACCTGCTGTCCCGTATCATACTCCAATACGTGGCAGACTTCTACCCCGTATAGTTGCTCCCGGCCTACTCAACCGGAAACAGCAACTATATTACCAGACATAACTGGGACTGCCGTTGTCTCAAACCGCCGCGCACTCTATCACCGATTATCCTATCAGTGGTGACCCTCGTAACCCCAACTCAAAACCGCCGCGCACAACCGCCGCGACTGCATCGTTCAAGTCTTCAAAATAACTGCTACAATGATTGCTCAATCAAACGGGGCGGGGGCGTCTCGCCCCCGCAGAGAAGGATGGGCCTCTCCCTGTTCTGCGCGACCGAGACACCCCCGCCCAGTTGATTGAGCGGCTTGCTGTCCAACTTGTTTTTGCGCGTCGCCTAAGCCGCCTCGGCCTTCACCTCGTCGATCGTGCGGGACTTGGGATCGTAGTTGACGCCCACGTAGTAAATCGGACGGCTCTCGCCGACGAAGCGCGCGGCATAGTTC